>CAMPKM010000101.1 GCA_946887155.1 uncultured Gemmatimonadota bacterium | reverse complement strand
CAAGGGACTCGTGGCGGGAAAGGTATCGCTGACCGCCGACGTTTGGACCCAACGGCGGCGCGACTTCGTTTTTCTCGCGCCGGTGACGCCTAACGTTTTCCTCGACGCGCCGAGCCTGACGACGTACCTGACCGGTGTCTTCACCGAGGCCGGCGTCCCCAACGCGGCGCAGGTCGCAGCCGGACTGGCTGGCGGATTTGCCCAACTGCCGCTGGGGACCGTGCAACCTGACCAGGAACTGGTCGGACCTGACGATATCGCGCTCAGCTACCGCAATGCCGGCCAGGTCGACGTCTGGGGCGTCGATGTCGGTGCCAGTACCGACATCGCGTCATGGGCCAGCATGGCGGTCACCTACTCGCACCTGAACAGGAACCTCTTTCCCGCCAAGGACATCGACGGCATCAACGAAGTCCCGCTGAATGCCCCACGACACAAGGCAACGGTTTCGTTCACCGGGTTCAGTCCACGCCGTGGCCTGACGAGTAACCTGCGCGTGCGGTGGGTGAACGGATTCCCGGTACACGCCGGCGTGTTCCGCCGCGACGTTTCGAGCTATGCGCTCGTGGATGCGGGCATTTCCTGGGAGCTGCCGTCGACGAGAGGGATCACCTGGTCGATCACGGCGTCCAACCTGCTCGATCACCGCCACTACGAATTCGCCGGCACGCCCAGGCTTGGTCGCCTGGTCCTGAGCCGGATTCAATATCGATTCTGAAAGCGAGGAGCCGGCTCGAAACATCCGGGTTGTCTCCCTGGTCCGGAATCACGAAGCAGCCCGTACGCATAACGAGCAAGTCTCCAGCTAGCTGTACATCCGCGTCAGGGCTTCGACGTCGACAACACCGCGTTCGCGCATGACCCGGTCGGCGCCGGTAACCAGCGCCCTTCCTTCGTCGCCGCCCGTTGTCTCCCCCAGCCGGCGGCGAAGCGCCGCCGCCTGAACCGCCAGTCCGGACGCGTCGAGACCCGGCACCGCCGCTCGCCACGCCTGCAGCGCCGTGGCATGGTCTCCCTCGGCAATAGCGATGCAGCCGCGCAACCGGTTGGCGACCGCATCGGTCCACGTCGCTCCTTCCCGACTGAGCAACCTGAGGTCGCGCCTCGCCCGCGCCAGCAGCGTACGACGCTCGCCGCCTGACGACGACTGCACCGCGGCGCGGGCGCGAACATCGCGCAACATCACGCGGGTCTGCTGGTTCTGCGTCTGCAGCGAGCGGACCATCGCCGGCCACTGGGCGCTGACGGCCTCGTACGCCTCGCGGGCATCGCCGCGGTACAGGAACGACTGGCTGCGGCTGAACAGGACCGATACGTGCTGGATGTGAAATCCGCGGTATGGCCACAGCGCCAGCGCCTCACGCGCCTGTTCGTCCGCGGTGTCCGGGTCGCCGGCCAGCAACCGTTCGACCGGCATCGGAAACGCCAGCAGGTTCGTCACCATGAAGTGATTCCCCTGGGCACGGGCTTCCGGCTCCAGTTCGTGGATGCGGCGCGCGAGATCGGCGGTACGACCGCAGTGCGAGAGCGCCCAGGTGATCATCGTGCGCGTGAGGACCAGCTCCCACCACACACCGGTGCACTGATCCCGGAAGATCGGTTCTGCCGCGTCGCACTCGCGCAGAGCCGCGGGAAAATCCGCGTGCAGGAAAGCAATCCAGCCCCGCGACAGATGGATCATTCCGCGCGCGTGTGGATCCGGATTGCGTGCGACCAGCTTCGCCGCCAGGTCGAGCAGTTCACTGGATCGCGCGCTGGTCCGTGTGCCTGACGTGGCGTTCAGCACGGCCTCCCATCCCAGTGCGAGCGCAAGCCGTCGCGGCTCCCCGGCCTCGAGCGCGAGGAGCAGCGCCTGCGACTGCATCGCCGCCACCCGGACCACGTCGACGTTGGAGAGCGCGGTGCTCGCGGCCCACAGCGTATCGAGTCGCCGCAGGAGTTCACGTGGCACCTCGGCTTCGACTCGTTGCACATGATGCAGGCCCCGCCACCGCAACCGCGCGCGACGACCGAGCAACTGGAGCATGATGGAAACCGACGATTCCGTAGGTTGCAGGCCGACGCCACGCATCACATTTGCGAACAGGTCGCGCCCCCGGTCGATCGCGCCGGCGGTGCAGTACTGGGTCGCCGCCTGCCGTTGCAGGTCGAGTTGCGTGCCGCGATCGCCGGCGAGGCGGCCCGCCGTCTCATACGCCTCAGCAGCGCTGCGGCCGCGTCCCGCGTTGCCGAGCGCACCGCCTAACGCCGCGTGCAGCGGGCCCCGGTCCGCATCGTCAACGGCACGGTGGGCGATCGCCTGCTGGTAGAGGCCGGCCGCCCGGTCGAAGGCCAGCTTCTGTTCAGCCGCGCGCGCCGCGGTGGCAAAATGGGAGCCGGCCCGGACGCGTTCACCGCCCCGCGAAAAATGCACGGCGATCGTTTCCGAATCCGCGTCGCCTTGCGCCTCCATCGCGATCGCGAGGCGCCGATGATGGCCGGCGCGCACCGGTTCGGCTGTCCGCTGGGCGACCGCTTCGCGGATACGGTCGTGGTACGTCTCCACCTCGTCGTCCGGCGCCGACCCTGTCGAGCGGATGAGGTGCTCGAAGCGGAGCAACGCAAACGATTGCGGATCCACGGCCACGTTCCCTGTGGCATCCCGCCAGTGCGCGTTCCGGACGGGCTGGCCGGCGATCGCCACGAGTTCGAGCATGGCCCGGGCCGGCGCCGGCAACCGCTCGACGCGTTCCCAGACCACGCGGTCCAGGTCGAATCCGCCCGGCCCGGGATGTTCCGACCAGTCCGGATTGGCGTTTGCATAACGAGCCAGTTCGTGAATGAAGAACGGATTCCCGCCGGACTCCGCCGCGATCCGTGCCGCGACGGGAGCCGAGCCCTTGGTCAACAGCCCGCGGGCCAGCAGCGCGCCCGTCTCCTCATCGAGTGGCGGCACCTCGATGTCGTCAGGCAACGCGCGATGCGGCGCCGAGTCCTGAAACGCGCGGTCGAGCGCGACCAGGCATGGACTCGAACTCCGGTATTCGCTCCGGAACGACAGGATCAGGAGCAGGCCCGGTGCGTCCGGTTGCTCGAGCAGCGAAGCCAGCAGGTCGGCGCTGTCGACGTCACCCCACTGCAGGTCATCGATGGCGGCAATGACGAGGTTTGTGGCCGCGATCCGGCGGAGCAGGTCGCGCAGCGCACGAAACGCCCGGCGTCGCAGCTCGCGCGGCTCCGGAACCTGCAGCGCGTCACGCGGCGCATCGGCGATGGCCGGCACGCGATCGAGGACGGGAAAGATCCGCGCCAGGGTTACCACATCCGGAGGGAGCAGGCCGTCTATCTCCGCTTCCCCGCGACGCAACAACCAGCGCGTCATCGCGTCCACGATCGAGTCGACCGCCTTGAACGGTACCGATTCCTGCTCGTAACATCGCCCGGAAAACACCACGACCGATTCGTCCTGCCTGGCATCGATCAGGAACTGCTCGAGCAGTGCGCTTTTTCCCGCGCCGGACCGCCCATGCACATATGCCGTGGTGGCGCCTGCTCCCGACCGCACGGCTTCGAGCGCGGATTCCAGCCGTTGCAGCAAATCATCGCGGCCGACGAAAAGCCGGAAGGCGCGTGTGTCCCGGTCGTGGCGCGGCCCTGGATCTGAAGGGGAAGCCTCACGCGTCAGCCGCAACCGGACGTCCATCGCATCGGGCCTCAGCGCCGGATCGGGGTGCAGCATCTGGAGGCACAGCGCTTCCAGGTCCGGGGGAACGTCCTTCACCAGCTCGCGGGGTGACTTCACCGCACCGGCCGCCTTGGCGAAGAACATCTGCTGCGGCGAGCCCTCGAAGGGCGACCGGCCGGTCAGCGCCTCATACAGCATGGTCCCGATGGCATACCAGTCGCTGGGCGGGCCTAACGGGTCACCACCCAGTTGCTCGGGCGACATGTAGGCAAGCGTGCCTGACGAGTGTTCGCTGGTGTCGAGGGCCTCGCCGAGCGCGATGGCGAGGCCGAAATCGAGGATGGCGACACGCCCGTCGCGGCGCACGAGGACGTTCGGCGGCTTGATGTCCCGGTGCAGGACGCCGTTTCCATGAAGGGCCTCCATGCCGTCGGCGAGCTGGAGCAGGACGTGGCGCAACTTCTCCTCGTCGACCAGGTCGGCGAACACTGTACGGCCACCTGGGCGAGCGTCGCGACGCACGTGACTCAGGAAGTCCACGCCGTCCACCAGCTCCATCGTGAAGAACCACGTCTCGTTCTCCGAGACCAGTTCGTACAGCGATACGAGGTTGGGATGGATCAGAGCGGCCAGCGAACGAAACTCGTTCTTGAAGCCGAACAGGGCATGTGGATCGGCGGCCGGCAGCATCTTGAGCGCCACGCGCGCTCCTGATGCCTTCTCGATGGCCTCGTACACGACACCCATGCCGCCCGCGCCAAGCTCGCGAACGATGGTATAACGCGCCGCACCAGCGGTGGCGGGCTTTCCCTCGTCAGGCGTCAAATTCGACCGTCAGGCTGGACGGAAACGGGCCGTCCACCTGAAGCTTCCCGGCTTCGCCTTCGGCGCGCCGCAGGTTTCGCTTGCGCAACACCGCCTGCACCATGAGCGGAATCTGCACCTGGTTGATGTATCGGCCAAAGCATGTGTGCAGGCCAAAGCCATAGTGGAGGTACTCGGGCAGCGGTCGCTCGATGTCGAACGTCCCCGGATCCTTCACGCGGTCGCCATCGAATGACGCCGATTGCAGCGCGACCAGCACCGGCCGGCCGGCCGGGATCGTGGTCGCGCGCGACGTGCCGCCGGCAACCTCGAAGTCCTGCAAATTATTCCTGAATACGCCCGGACCGAGTGGATTGAAGCGCAGCGCCTCATATACGTATTGCGTTACGAGCGCGGTGTTACCGGCGTTCGCCGCGGCCTGCGCCCGCGCCAGTTCGGCCGGCCGCCGCAGCAACTCGTCGATGGCGCGCGCGACAGCCGCCGACGTGGTCGGAATGATTGCCACGACCATGCCGAACAGGTTGTTCAGCAGCGTCGCGTCATCCATGCCGGGGATACCAGCTTCCTGCATGACGAGGCACCGTTCGAGCACGTCGTCACGCTGCCCGCGCTGCGCCTTCCGCGCCGCGATCTGTCCGGCGATCACCGGCCGCATCGCCTTCGCCGCCGCCAGCGCCTTCTCCCTGAAATCGCCGACCGGCAGGAACAGGTACGCCGAGAGCACGGCAGCCTGCGGGGCGAAGACATTCCCGTCCGGACTCGGCGTGCCCAGGTATTCGCCGACGAAACGCGTGGGCACGACGTCGCCAAGCTCCTTGACCACGTCCAGCCTTCCGGGCGACGCATCGACAATGGCGTTCGCGGTCCGTTCCGCAAAGGGCGCGATGCGACCGGGCAGGTCTTCGCGCCTGACGACGAGCCGCATGTTCGACAGATCGCGCGTGTACTCGGGCGTGTCATCCCAGCCAAGGAAAAACCCGCCGCCCTCACAGATCTCGGCAAACTTCGACGTGTATGGCACGGTGAAGATCGTCGGATACGAAAGCACCTGCAGGCAATCCTCGTGTTTCGTGATGATGGCGAGTTTGGGGAGCACGAGAATCGGCTTGAGATGCCTGAGCAAGGCGAAGATCGGCTCCGGGTTCTGGGCCATCGCCCACGTCTTCAGGTGCTCCGCGAGGTGTTCAAGATCCCCCCCCATCACGTGCAGCGCCCGGTCGATGGCGTCGCCGCCCGGCAGGCGCTTGATGTCGTTCTCCACGCGATGCGCGAGGGTGCCGAGGTCCCGGCCAATCCGGTCGAGCAGCGAGGTCTGCATGTCGGGATCCGTGAAGGCGTCGGGTTCGAGTGCGCCCTCGGCCAATGCCAGGAACCGCAGGCCGGCCAGGCTGGGCATGAAGAAATAGTCGCCACCCTTCGTGACGACGAATGTCGGCAACGACGTTGACAGCCACGGGGCGCGCCCGTTGCCGTCGCCCTGGATGATCAGCTTGTCGTCCAGACCGGTGCGGTTGCCGACGAGCGGATCGCGGTCGTTTCCGAGGAGAAAGTCGTTCCCGAAGTTCATCCATTGCTGCTGGACGAACTCGAACTGCCGCTCGATGCTCGCATTGAAGGCGATGAACACGATCCCGCGCGATCCGTCGTCGGACTCCTCGTGTTCCGGCAGCCAGTCGCCGTACATCACTCCTCGGCGGATGATCCGGTGACGATTGCTCAACAGCCCGCCGAATCCGGTCGCGTCGCGCGGATTGGCGCGGCGGATATGCGCGCCTAACGGGCAGCGCTGGCCCAGCGGATCATCGCCGTACCGGAAGTCGAGATTCCTCGACGGATCGGTGGCGATCGAGGGATCGGGCCGGTCCGGCGACAGCTCGACCGGCGTCCCGTCAGGCCAGCGACCAACCAGCTTCGCCTTGAAGTGATCGACGCCGCCCGGATATTTCGTTCCCTCGGCCTTCGCCCACGTACGGAAGCTGGCGACGTTCTGCTGGAGTTTGCGGAACACCATGAACGTGCCGTTCCTGAAGAAACGGACCGGCCGCGGGGTGGTAGCAATCTCGCCGGCTTCGTCCGCGTAGCCGAGGATGAACTCCCCGGGCGCGATCGGCGCCCATTTGCGGTCGACGATCTTCCCCCCGCCGGCCGGCCGCTTACCGGGAACACCCAGGATATCCGGATTGCCGATGCCGTCGGTGTAGCCGAAATGTTCCTTCGGACTGAGTTCGCCGTCGATCGTCAGCTTCCCGGCATCCTGGTACCCTGCCAGTTCTACGCCGGACAGGTCGGCGCGCTTGCTCTCGAGCCACTTGTACCGGTTGTCCCGCTCGTCAGGCGAATTCGCCGAGATGCCCACCCACATGTGGACGCCGTCGCCATCCCACGGTTCTTCCCAGCGTTCCGGCGCGCTCTCGCCACTGTCGACGAGCACTTCGGCGCGGGCCTTCATGCCGTCGCGGAATTCGAGCGGGAACGCACCCATGACGTCGCGCGGCATCCCCATCGCCAGCAACCCGTTGAACGTGAATGCGACATTGATCGTCGACGCGGGCTTCCCCTTTGTCCAGGGTTGCGCGGTCGTCACCACCGGGACGATGCGCTTCAGGAAGCGCCGTCCGTGATCACAATCGTGGACACGATAGTAGACGTAGCGAAAGTGCGGCTGGTTGTAGCCGCGCAGGATATTCCCCTGGATGTCCGTCAGTTCGACGTTATGCATGACGCTCAGATGCTGCCGGGACGCGGCGTCGCCTTCTGCTCCAGGCGCTCCATGAAGTCGGTGAAGGCCGTCCGCAGTTCGAGAGGCGACTTTCCCTGCGTGGCGTGCATGAAGCCCACGAACTTCCGCTGCGTGTCGAGCGCACGGAGCACGGTATCGAGGTTCGTTCCTGCGTACGGCGCGAAGTCGAGCGTCGTGTGCAGCTGGCACCTCTGCAGGTAGTGGCGGAAATCCGCCAGGCTGTCAACGCCCGGATACCCGACGCAGTGACGGTAGACGGCGTCGATCACCTCAGGTATCGCGGTCACGAGCGCATCGATCCAGTGATCGCGGTCTCCATCGAAATCGGCGGCGAGCATCAGGTACTTGGACTGCAGGTGATCGAGCTCGGTCGGGAATCCGAGCTGCGGCATGTCATCGATCACGTTCCAGCGCGCGAAGTGAGTGCCGCTCACCAGCGTGAACGGACTCGTCTGCAATTCATTCAGGCGGGCCAGGACACTGCGAAGTTCCGCAGCGTGCACCACACCCTGCGTGATCCCGGAGATGATTGGCGTCACCGCCGCGAACGCGTACGACTGGCCGGACGTGTCAGGCATTGCCGGCCACCTCTTCCGGTTCCGTGATCGCTCCAACGGATACCGGCGTCTGGATTCCACGCGGTCCGAGTTCTTCCGGTTTCACCGAACCCGGGAACAGCAACTCCTGCCAGTCGACGATGTACGGGTCAACGCCCGTCGACCCGATGCAGTTCTGCACGCTCATCGTGAAGGTGTGCCAGGCGCGCTCAAATTCGGCCGGCTCCATTCGCGCGGTCCGCGTGGCGAACGCCAGGAGCTCGGTCTGCAGGATGAGCGCCTGCCTCACGTCGCTCGCCGTCGCACCGGGATAGGCGCTGTAGTAGTACTCGCAGTCCATCTGCACGCGACGGATGTACGCCAGGAACGGCGTAATCGGTTGCGCCCCGGGAAACTGCTCCGACCAGCGCCAGATCATGTCCATGCCGTCGGGAATGACGGCCGAAAACGCATCGATGTACTGCTGCCACGTGCCGTTGAAGTTCGAACAGAATAGCAGGTAGTCGTGTTTCGTGTCGTCCTTTGGCTGGGCGTCACCGAGGCGCGGCCAGAAATCGTGTTTCACGATCGACCAACGCGCGAAGTGAATGAACGACAGCTCCAGCAGGAGCTTCTGGGCCTTCACCAGGTGGATCCATGAGAACAACCGCTGGACGACGCCCAGCGAGAAAATCGGCACGGACCAGAAAAACAGCCGGACAAACGGTGTTTTCCACCGTTTCATGGGGGTGAAGGCCGTGAACCCGTAGGC
>CAMPKM010000100.1 GCA_946887155.1 uncultured Gemmatimonadota bacterium | reverse complement strand
CCCAGAGGCCGGGAGCTGCTGGGGGACGTTCGGAACAGCCGACGCACCTCCGCGTCCACCGCGACCACCACCACCGCCGCCACCACCGGCGCGGCCGCCAGCAGGCGCCGCGAGCGACGGCAACGGATCAACCCGCTGATCCCAGCAGATCGTCTGGATGCCGGCCACATTGCGGTTGGCCGGAATCGGCAGCGTCCGCACCGTGCGCGAACCGTCGGAGATGCGGACCTGCATGTCCGCGATCGGACGCTTCATATGGAACTGGATGATTGCATCGGTCGGCGGGTTTTCGCCCGCCCAGAACTGATGGCCCCAGAACTCGTCGTTGCGGTCGTCCTTCGACTTCCACTGCAACGCAACCGGGACCGAGAAGAGCCGCGCGTCACCGGCCGCCGCCTGGACCGCCGTGTACTCCTGGATCGGCTCGAGGTGATCGAGCACCCAGATGGCGCGGCCGTGCGTGGCGATGAGCATCGCGTTGTCGCGCGGGTGGATCGTGATCTCGTCCACGCGCACCGTCGGGAAGTTACGTCCCTTGAGCCGCGACCACGTTGCGCCCTTGTCGAGGGTGACGAACATGCCCGTCTCCGTGCCGATGTAGAGCACGTTAGGGTTGCGCGGGTCCTCGGTCAGGGTGCGGACATTTTCACCGCGCAGGTTCCCGTTGAGCGACTTGAAGGTGGCGCCGTAATCGGTCGTCACCCAGATGTAGGGTGCGAAGTCGTTCAGCAGGTGCGCGTCGACCGTGACGTACGCGGTGCCGGCGGCGTACTTCGACGGAACGACTTCCGAGATGTAGCCGGTGCGCGGCATGCCCGTGAGGTTCGCGGTCACGTTCTGCCAGGTCTGGCCGCCGTTACGGGTCACGCTCACGACGCCGTCGTCGGTGCCGGTCCAGATGACACCAGCCTGCGCCGGCGATTCGGCGAGCGAAACGATCGTACCCCACGAGGAGATGCCGTCGTTGGCCGAGATGTTGATGTCACTCCCACGCACACCCATCGTGACGATGGTGTCGCGGTCGGCGTTCAGAGTCAGGTCGGGACTGATCACGCGCCACGAGTCGCCGCGATCGGTCGATCGGAACACGCGATTGGCCGCCACGTACAGCACACCTGGATCCTGCGGCGACATCACCAGCGGGGTATCCCAGAAGAAGCGATATGAGTCGCCCTCTGTGTGGTTGGTGACGTTCGCGGCGGTAGGCCGGATGCTCTTCGATTCACCCGTGATCCGGTCCCTGCGGGTCAGGTTACCGCCCTGTGACTCCGTGTAGACGATCCGCCATTCACGCTGATCGGGAATCGTGACGAAGCCGTCGCCGCCCTGGACCTGGTGCCAGTCGTGGTTGAAGATACCGCGTGCCTGACGAGTCGCGCTCGGTCCGCACCAGTTGTAGTTGTCCTGCATGCCGCCGCAGATGTTGAACGGCCGTTCCATGTCGTAGCCGACGTGATAGAACAGGCCAACCGGCAGGTTCGGGATGAACATCCATGTCTTGCTCTGGTCGTACGACACGGCCACACCGCCGTCGTTACCGATGACGAGGTGGTCGGAATTGTTCGGGTCGATCCAGATCGCGTGCACGTCGTCGTGCGTGGCGAATGCCGCGTCCTGCTCGAAATTGCGACCGCCATCGACGCTCATCCACATGCCGACGCCGCCGTAATAGATGCGATCCGGGCTGTTCGGATCGGCGCGCACCTGGCTGAAGTACATCGGCCGGGGATTGCCGGCGTTCACGAACCGCCAGGTGTTGCCGCCATCCTCGGACCGCCAGAGTCCCGTCTTTGGCGACGTTGCCGGTGCCGCACCGCCGGCGCGGCCACCGCCGCCGCCTCCACCACCACCGCCACGACCCTGCGATGGACCTTCGATCAGCGCGTAGACGAAGTTGCCGCTCTTGCGGAAGACATCGAGCGCAATGCGGCCCAGCGGACCGTCGGGCAGGCCATTGCCGGTCAGGCGCGTCCAGGTGTCGCCACCGTCGGTGGAGCGCCAGATGCCGCTGCCCGGACCACCACCATTCATGCAGCAGGCGTTGCGCACGCGCTGGTAGGTCGACGCAAACAGGACTTGCGGATTGGTGTGCGACATGACCAGGTCGTTGGCGCCGGTCCATTCGTCGCCGGCCAGCACCTTGCGCCAGGTACGTCCACCATCGGTGGTCTTGTAGACGCCGCGATCGCCGCCCGATCCGAACAGGGGACCCGTCGCCGCCACCAGCACGACGTCGTTGTTGTTAGGGTCGATGACGATCCGGTTGATGTGCTTCGAGTTGGCGAGTCCCATGTGCTGGAACGTCGTGCCGCCATCCGTCGACTTGTAGACGCCACCGCCCCACGACGTGCTCTGGCGGTTGTTCGACTCGCCGGCGCCCACCCAGACCAGGTCCGGGTTCGTCTGCGAAATCGTGACGTCGCCGATCGAGATCAGCCCCTGGTCCTGGAACTGGGCGATCCACGTGTTGCCGTTGCTGGTCGTCTTCCACAAGCCGCCGTGCGCGGTGCCGACGTAGTAGATCGCCGGATTCGCCTCGTAGACGGCGAAGTCCGAGATGCGGCCGGACATCGTCGCCGGTCCGATCGACCGGAAGTGCAGACCATTGAACTGTTCGGCCACTGGCATCGCCTGGTTCTGGGCGAGCAGCGGGTGGGTTGCCAGCGCGATGGCTGCTGGCGCGACTAGGTGACGCAGGTGCCTGACCACTGAGCCTCCGGAGAGGGGGAGGTGGGAGATTTGGGCCGATTTCGGCCCCGGTCCGGGATTATCCGATTACGCGCCAGATAGTAACGTCGCTGCGGGGGCCTCGCGAGATGAGGCGATGACGTAGCCAGCTGGAAGCGCCATACTTCTCCTGCCCTCCGTCGAGAGGTATGACCATGCAGCTTCGAGCATGCCGTACGGTGCTGGCCCTGTCGGTTCTCCTGACTGGTGGCCTCGCGTCGACCGCTGTCGCTCAACACGAGGCGCATTCCCTGGGAACGGTCGACATGAGGGTCGATTGCGCGCCCGGGGTCCGGGCCGAGTTCAATCGCGGCGTCGCCTTGTTGCACCACATGACGTACCCGGAGGCACGGGCCACCTTCGAACACGTCGCCGAACTGGATCCAGCGTGCGGGATGGCCAGGTGGGGCATCGCCATGACGCTGTTTCAACCCCTCTGGCCCACGAGGCCATCGCCGGCTGACCTGCGACGTGGATGGGATGCCGTGCAGCAGGGGAGCGCGCTGGTAAAGAGCGACCGGGAACGAGGGTTCATGGCGGCCGTCGAGGCGTTCTTCCGCGAACCGGAATCGATGGATTACTGGCTCCGGATCCGACGATGGCGATCCGCGACAGCGGACCTGCATGCGTCACTGCCCGACGACATCGAGGCGAGCGCGTTCCATGCGCTGGCGCTCCTCGCGAGCGCTCCGACGGATACGGGCGGGCACGCTTCGGCAGGTCGGGCGGCAACGATCCTGTTAGGCATCCACTCGCGCGTCCCCGACCACCCGGGCGCGAACCATTACCTCGTCCACTCGAGCGATGTCACCGGCCGGGAACGGGAATCGCTCGACATCACCCGCCGGTACGACGAGGTGGCCCCGCGGAACCCGCACGCCCTCCACATGCCCACGCACATCTATACGCGCCTGGGAGAGTGGGACAATTCCATCAAGGGCAACCTGCGAGCGGCCGAAGCGGCGCTGGAGATTCCGGCCGGCGACCGGGGCCAGTTCATCTGGGACGAGTTTCCGCACGCGCTGGAATACGTGGTTTACGCCTACCTGCAACGCGGCATGGACGACTCGGCGGCGGCCCAGATCAGGCGCCTGCACGGGACCGAGCGGCTCGAACCGACGTTCAAGACGGCGTTCCACCTGGCGTCGACTCGCGCTCGTTATGCACTCGAACGCCGGAACTGGGCCGAGGCGGCCGGTGTGATGCCACGGGAACCGGGCTCGCTGAATTGGGACCGGTTTGCGTGGCCGGAGGCGATCGCGGAATTCGCGCGCGGCCTGGGTGCCGTGCGACAGTCACGCAACGCCGCCGCGGGAAAGTCATCCAGCGAGCGATTGGTGACGCTCGATTCGACCATGCGGGCAGCGGGTGAGCTCCTTTTTGCCACGAACATCTCGATTCTCCGCCTGGAGCACGACGCGTGGCGCGCCCACGCCGCGGGCGACAACGACGTCGCGGTGACGATGCTGCGCGAGGCGGCCGCCCTGGAGGCTTTGACGCCGAAGCATGCCGTCACGCCGGCGCCCACCATCCCGGCCAACGAGTGGGCCGGTGATCTCTACATGCTGCTGAATCGCCCGGCGCTCGCGCTGGCCGAATATGAGCGCGCGCTCGAGTTGTATCCGGGGCGATTCAACAGCCTGGCCGGCGCTGCTCGCGCCGCGCGAGGTGTGCGCAACAGGGAACTCGCCCGCCGCTATTATCAGGCGTTGATCGCCGTGTCTGATCCTTCGTCGTCGCGTCCGGCGGTTCTCGAGGCTCGCGAGGCGCTCGGTGTGAGACGGCCCACCTGATCCAGCGTTTCCTTGTACAGCACCTGCCTTTTCTGTAACCAGTTACTCGGCACGAACGAGGTGGTTGAGTCGTTTCCGGTTGGCCGGCGGCTGGCGTTTGATCAGCGCCTTGGCCGCCTCTGGGTGATTTGCCGGAAGTGCGCAAAGTGGAACCTGACGCCGCTCGAAGAGCGCTGGGAAGCGATCGAAACATGTGAGCGACTCTTTCGCGACACCAGAAAGCGGGTATCGACGGACCATGTCGGTCTCGCCAGGCTTTCCGAAGGCCTGGAACTCGTCAGGATCGGCGAACCGCAGCGGCCCGAGTTTGCGGCGTGGCGGTACGGCGACGTGTTCACTCGGCGGCGGAAACGAGCACAGCTTGCGGTCAACGTGGCCGGTGTGGCGGGGCTCGGTGCGTTCGCGACGAGTATGTCGGGAGTCTTGTTCGGGGCAACCATCCCCGTGTTAGGCACGACGCTCATGGCCATCCAGGTGTCGATGCAGATGGGTCAGATGATCCAGGACGGGCGGTGGAGCCGAAGGATTCTCGGAATGGTCACGAGTGAAGGACGCGTCTGGGTTGTTCGAGGCAGGGATGCGTTGCCGCTCAGGCTCGTGCCCACGTCATCGGACGAAGGGTGGGGAATCGAATTGCCCGCGGAATCCGGCGGCAAGAAGCGGAAGATTCTCGTCGAAGGTCCGGAAGCCCTGAGCCTGATCGCGAGGTCCGTCCCGCACCTGACGCCGTTCGGCGGCAAAAGGGAAGAAGTCCAGGACGCCGTGCGATTGATCGAGGAACAGGTGGAGCCCAGAGCGTACCTGCGATGGATAGCCAGGAATCCGAAAACCTGGCGCGGGCACTTGCGAGGAACGCCTGGGACAGGCGTCCACAGCAAGGGAACGATCGTCGGGACGCTGCAATTTCAGGGCATCGTGCCACTCATCGCGGTCGAGATGGCCGTCAACGAGGAAAACGAACGGCGCGCGCTCGAGGGCGAACTGGCCCTCCTCGAAGAAGCCTGGAAGGACGCCGAGGAGATTGCCGCCATTGCGGACAAAATTGCCCTGCCTGCGGGGGTGGAAGCTCGGCTCTCCGCGATCAGGCAGTCACATGACGCTTCCTAGGGTCCGTTGTCCGATGGGCTGTGCCGTTCCCGGGCGTTAATGTTTGTAAGCAGTTGCACTCGAGCCGAGCACGGGATGAATAGTTTCCGCCCTCCGCTCTCCGCCATCTCCGATGTATTCGACCTGTCTCTACTGCAACAACGCGCTCGGTTCGAACGAGGTCGTGGAGACGTTCCCGGTGGGGCGGCGGCTGGCGTTCGACCAGGGAAAGGGCCGGCTCTGGGTCGTTTGCCGCAAGTGCGAAAAGTGGAACCTCTCGCCGCTCGAGGAGCGGTGGGAGGCCATCGAGACCTGCGAGCGACTCTTCCACGACGCCCGCAAGCGCGTCTCGACCGACAACATCGGGCTCGCCAAGCTGGCCGAGGGGCTCGAACTGGTGCGGATCGGCGAGCCGATGCGGCCCGAGTTCGCCGCCTGGCGGTATGGCGACCAGTTCGGCCGGCGCCAGAAGAAGGCCATCGCCATGGGCGTCGGTGCGGCGGTGGTCGGCGGAGGGATCGTCGTGGCCGGGATCAGTGCGGGCATCCTGTCCGGCGGCGGCTGGGCGTTTTACCAGGGACTGAACGGCATCGTCGAGATTGCGCGCAAGAAGCGGCGGCTGGCCGTCATCACCGCGCCTAACGGGCAGCGGCTCGACGTCCGCGGCGAGCACGCCGACAAGACCCGCATCATCCTGGGCGACCCGCACTCGGAGGGGTGGTCGCTCGACCTGCATCACCGCACGGGGCGCGTCCGCCTCGAGGGCGACCATGCGCGCCGCGCCACGGCGCTGATCATGCCGAAGGTGAACGCCGGCGGCGCCTCGCGCGCCAAGGTCCAGACGGCCGTCCAGCGTATCGAATCGTCAGGCGACCCCGAGAAATTCCTGCAGTGGCTGGCCCTCAATCCGCCGCGCAACGAGCCGGGGGCGGCCTGGGGCCGAAAGCACAAGGGACCGCAGCACGGCCTGTCGAAGCTCCCGCTCGAGACGCGTCTGGCGGTGGAAATGGCAGTGAACGAAGAGAACGAACGGCGGGCGCTGGAGGGAGAACTGGCGCTGCTCGAACTCGAGTGGAAGGAAGCGGAGGAAATCGCCGGCATCGCCGACCGGCTCGGGAACGAATCCATCGACGAACAGTTCGACGAGATGAAGCGGCGCAGCGGCGGCTGACGCCGATCGGGCCGTGCGGCGGACCCTGGCGATGGTCCGAGTCGCGCGGGTGGAGCGCCGGACCGTGAGTTTCCCGTGACAAGAGGACGGCCAGCAACCGGACGTCGTTAGGTGCCGCACCGGGTCTACCCGACGGTGTCCGTCGTCTCCTGTTGACTTCCGACAAGAGAGCCGTGACATTCCTGTCGGAACCCGACACCAACCCATGACGACCCAGTCCAATCCCGACGTCCTCCGGGGCACGCTCGACCTGCTGATCCTCAAGACGCTCACGCTCGACGACATGCATGGCTGGGGCATCGGCCAGCGCATCCAGCAGTTCTCGAAAGGCGTGCTCGAGGTGAACCAGGGATCGCTGTATCCGGCGCTCCAGCGGCTCGAACAGAAGGGCTGGATCAGCAGCGCCTGGCGCACGTCAGACGCCAACCGGCGCGCGAAGTATTACCACCTCACGGCGCTGGGCCGGCGCGCGTTAGGTGCCGAAACCTCGAACTGGCGCCGGTACGTCGACGCCGTCGACCTGATCCTGGAGACCTGACCATGGACCGCTTGCGAGGACTGCTGGTACGGCTGCGCGCCCTCGTCCGTGGCGACGCCGCCGATCGCGAGCTGGACGAGGAGATGCGCCTGCACCTCGAGATGGAAGTGGAGAAGAACCTGCGGGCCGGGATGCCGGCCGGCGAAGCGCGCCGCCAGGCCAACGCCGTGTTCGGCGGTCGCGGCGCGGCGCTCGAGGCTCATCGCGACGTGCGCGGTGGGCGGTGGCTCGACGACTTCCGGAGTGACGCGCGGTTCGGGTTCCGTTCCCTGCGCCAGAACAAGGCACTGACCGCCGCCGCCATCATCACGATCGCGCTGGGCGTGGGCGCCAACACGGCGATCTTCTCCACGCTGCACGCCGTGGTGCTCCGGCCGCTGCCGTTCCGGGACAGCAACCGTCTCGTCATGCTCTACGAGACCAATCCCGAGCGCGGCTGGACGCAGGCGGAGGTCGCCCCGGCGAACTTTATCGACTGGCGCCGGGAGGTGAAGGAATTCGCGGACGTCGGCGCGTTCGTGTCGTTCGACCAGAGCACGGTCCTCAACACCGATGGCCGGGCGTACGTGCTCAGCTCTCTGGGCGTGACCGGTAACCTGTTCGACGTCCTCGGTCTGCCGCCTGCCGCCGGTCGCACGTTCACCGACGACGAGACGTGGGACGTCGGCGAACGGCGCGCGATGATCAGTTACGGCCTGTGGCAGAGCCGGTTCGGCGGCGACCCGGGGATCATCGATCGCAACATCGACCTCGGTGGATTCCCGGTGCGCGTCGTCGGCGTCGCGGCGGCTTCGTTTTCGATTCCCGGCCGGCAAGCGGACATCTTCCGGCCGATGGGCTGGCAGCGGGAGCAGGAGTCGCAGGTCTCGTTCCGGCGTGCTCACTGGCTGCGGGCGGTCGCCCGGTTGCGTGATGGCGTCACGACCGAGCAAGCCAACGCCGGCCTGCAAGTCGTGGTGCAGCGACTGCAACAGGCGTATCCGGCGACGAACACCAACATGGGCGCAGGCTTCCTGCCACTCCACCGGTATCTCGTCGGCGACGTCAGGCAGCACCTGGTCGCGTTGCAGGCGGCAGTCGGGTTGTTGTTGCTCATTGCGTGCGCGAACGTCGGCAACCTGCTGCTGGTTCGCGCCGCGGATCGCGAACGCGAGTCGGTCGTCCGGCTCGCCCTCGGTGCAGGGCGCGGCCGGCTGGTTCGCCAGGCATTCACCGAGAGCCTGGTCCTCGCCGCGTTAGGCGGCGTGGAC
>CAMPKM010000099.1 GCA_946887155.1 uncultured Gemmatimonadota bacterium | reverse complement strand
TCCGTTTCTCGACCACGAGTTCGTCGAGCTGGCGATGCGGGTACCGGCGACGCAGAAGTTGCAAGGGTCCACGACGAAATGGATTCTGCGACGCGCGTTTGCCGATGTCCTTCCCGCGTCCGTGAAGCAGCGGCAGAAAGAGGGCTTCAGCATCCCGATGAAGCAGTGGCTGGCCGGTCCGCTCGAGCCTCTCATGCGCGACCTCCTCTCGCGCGAGCGTTTGAACTCGCGGGGACTGTTCCAGGCCGGTGAAGTCGAGCGGCTGATGGCCGAGCACGTCGCGGGACGCCGCAATCACGCGCATCGTCTCTGGTGCCTGATGGCCCTGGAACTTTCGCTGTCGTCTCTCGAGCGTCATTCAGCCGGCGTGAAATAGCCGTGGCCATACCGCACAACCGCATCGTGCTGCTGCTGCGCGTCATGGCCATCGCGCTCGGCGCCGCGAACGCGGGCGCCGCCATGGCGGCGCAGTCCATGGGGCATGAGGGCGTCAACTACCTCGATCAGGCTGACGCCTGGTTTCGCGGCGACTGGTCCACGGCCGTCAACGGCACCTGGAGTCCACTCTATCCGCTCCTGTTGGGCATCGCGATGCGCGTCATTCGGCCGTCGGCGAGCATGGAGTTTCCGCTCGTTCACGCCGTCAACTTCGTGCTCTACATGCTGGCGTTGTTTGCGTTCGAGTTCTTCTGGAAGCAGGTCAGTGACCGGTACTACGCCCGCGACGATGGCGATGACGTGCTGCCGCGGTGGGCGTTGACGAGCCTCGGTTACGCGCTATTTGTGTGGACCAGCCTCTGCGTCATCCGGCTGTTTGTCGTAGCGCCGGACATGCTCGTGGCCGCGTTGGTGTTCCTCGCGTCCGGGTGGCTGCTGTGCCTGACGAGTGGCCGCATGACCGCGCGGACCACCGTACTGCTCGGGGCCACGCTCGGCGCAATGTGCCTGGCGAAGGCGTTCACGTTTCCGGTCGCCATCCTGGCGCTGCTCGTCGCTGGCCTGCTGTTCGTGCGCATCGGTCAACGAGGGCGCGTTCTTGCCGCAGCGGCCGGCTTCGCGATCGTTACCGTACCGTTCGTCGTTGCCCTGTCGCGGGACGCCGGTCGTGTCACGTTAGGCGATGTCTTCCGGGTAACGTACCTCAAGTACGTCCGCAATGCGCCGTTTCCGCATTATCGTGACGGCTCGCCGGACATCGACGGTACGCCCGAGCACCCGATGGACGGCTCAGCGACGACGCCACCCGTGATCCAGTATGACGCGGGGATGCCGGTGACCTACGCCCCGCTCTATGACCAGGGATACTGGTTCGCGGGTCTGTCGCCAACCTTCCGTCCCGGGCTGCAGTGGCGCGCAACCGCGACGAACCTCGAGCGATACGCCGGTCTCTTTCTGCGGCTGGAGGGTCTCGTGCTCGCGTGGCTGGTGGCCCTGGTCATCTTCCGCGGACGGCGAAAGGTCGCGATGGAGTCGTGGGTCCTCGGTGGAATCGCCGTGGCGGCGTTTGCGACATATTCCGTGGTGTACGTCGAAGACCGGTACGTGGCGCCGTTCATCGTCCTGCTCTGGGCCGCGGCGCTTCTGTTCGTGAAACTTCCGGCTGCACCTCACCACCCGGCGTGGCTGCGCGCATCGTCTGTTGTCATGCTCGCTGGATTCGCATTCAACATCGGCGTGTTCCATCTCGATGGCCTGAATGCCTTGATTGGCTTTGCGCCATCCGCGGTCGGCGGACCGGTCAGCGCCAACGACACCGGCCCTGACAGGCCCACCGACGTTGCCCTCGCGACCGGGGAACTCGGCCTGAGCCCTGGCGATCGCATTGGCATCATCGGCGACGCCCTTCACGCGAGTTGGGCGCGACTGGCCCGCTTTCGCATCGTCGCCGAAGTAGCACCAGCCGATGCCGCGGCCTTCTGGCGTGGATCCTCGGACGACCGAGCCGCGGTCCTTCGCGTATTCGAGGCAATGCAGGTCCGCGCCGTTTTCGCGGTGAATCCGCCAGCAGATTCACCGCTGTCAGGCTGGACGCGCCTTGGCGACACACACGTCTACGTGCACGTCAGCACTCGAGCCCTCCCAGCAACACGGTAGCTGGAATTGACGCTCCGCGTGAATTCGCCCAATCCGCGGCAACTCGCCTCTCCGCTGTTGACCCGCCGCGCCAATCTGTTTTCAGATCACTCGCCTAACGTGGCGTCTTCCGGGAGCCCCGAAAGCTCTCGACTACGCCTGCGGCAGATCCGGTCAGCGCCCCGACATTGCCGCGGCGAACCTCGCGCCACACGAGCCGAATCAGGATCAGCGGCACGCCAATCAGGAAAAAGCCCACCTTCTCCGAGATTGATCCATGCCGCCCGAGGAAGCGAAGCCAATTGCGCGCCTTCACACGCGCATAGTCCTCGGTGTAGCGCCCGCCGCCATACGTGTGCCCGACCTCGTGATACGCCATCGCCGACGGCGTGTACTGCGCGATGTAGCCGCGTTTCTGCAATCGCAGCGAAAAATCGAGATCCTCTGGCCCGACCGGGTTGAACTGCTCGTCGAAGCCGCCAAGCTCCCGGAAGAGCGCGGCGCGCACCATCATCATGCCGCCTCCGGAAATACAGGGCGCCGGCCTGTCGTATTGCCCGCGATCCGGCTCGAACATCCCGATCGGACGCGTACGACCCCGCCAGAAGCTCACTTCGCATCCCCCGCCATCGTTGATCAACTCGGGCTGGTGCAGAAGCCGCAGCTTGGCCTGCGTCTGGCCGATGGCGGGGTTCGTGAGCATTGGCGCGAGCAGCGCTTCGAGGAAACCCGGCGTGACGACGAGGTCGTTGTCGACGAACGCGAAGTAGTCGGGATCGTACAATTCCCGGGCGAGAGCTGCCGCCGCGTTCCGGCCTCCGGCGACGCCGAGGTTTTGTGGTTGCCAGTGGACGTGCACGTCCGGGAACTGCTCGCGGATCGCTTCGGCGGTTCCATCCGTCGATCCATTGTCCCAGACGAGAAACGCCGCCCGCTGCCGATCTTCACCGGAAAAGCTGGCCAGTGCGCGCAGCGTCGACTCCCGCTGGTTCAACGTGAGGATCAGGACGGCCCCCGACGGCGAGGGAGTCATCAGGTGTCGTGAGGGCGTCAGGCCAAACCGATCCGTGCGCGAGCATAACGAGCCGCCACTAACGAGGCGAGGGACGCCGGCCGGAGGCTCACAGCGGTCCGGAAACTCGCGTCACGCCGGGCTGTTGCCCCGATACGGTGCGCGTCCATGGCTCCTTTGAGGAGCTGGCGCGAAAGCCAGTGCCGTGTCCACTTCCGGATCGCATCGGCGACGACAGATGGCACGGCTGTTCCCGCAATGTACGACTCAGCCAGCGACTCGATCGTTGTCGCCACCCAGTCGACTTCATCCGGACCGGTTTCCGGTTGCCAGCCGTCGATGATCTGAAGAATGCGATCTGCCTGGTTGTCCCATAACGCGCGCTCGTTCGACCCTTCGGGAAACAGTGCGTGCGCGGCGTTGAATCGCGCCCGCCGCAGTTCCGTGAACCGGTCCGGATGCGTCGAGGACATCGCGTAGGGACCCATCCGGTATCGCACGAGTGGTGAAGGGAGGTTCGCCACGGGAAGCCGGTCGGCGATCCTGACCCAGAGGTCGTAGTCCATCGCATACCGGAACGATTCATCGTATGCCCCGACGCGATCGGCCACCAGCGACCGCCGCCAGGTGACCGCCGAATGGTAGAACGGGCAGAGGAACGCCATGACCCATCGCAGCACGTCGTGGTTCTCCGGCTGGCTCTCCTTCCGGAGCACGCGCCCGCGCTCATCGATGATGCGGCACCCGGATCCGACCATGGCCACCGCCCGATTCTCCCTGAGAAACCGGATTTGCCGCGCCAACCGGGTCGGCTCCGCGATATCGTCGGCATCGATACGCGCCAGAAATTCACCGCGTGCTTCAGCGAGCCCGCGGTTCAGGGATACGGTGAGCCCGAGGTTCGTATCGTTCCGCAGGACACGAATCCGGTCGTCAGGCAACGCACTGACGATTGCCGGCGTACGGTCGGTCGAGCCGTCATCGACGATGATGAACTCGAAGGCGTCATGCGTCTGGGCGAGCACGCTGCGGATTGCTTCCTCGACGAAGCGCTCCCCGTTGTATACTGCGAGCAACACGGTTACGCTCGGCGCAGCGGCCATCAGCGGCGCGCCGTCGCGACGGAAACGGGGGACATCGGATGGGACAGTCGAGTAGTCATCGTCGTCCGAAGGTCGTGCTCATTCCGTGGGGCACCGTCATCGAGGATTACCTCGACCCGATCGGCCGCAGTCTTGCCGAGTTCCGAACTCAAATGACCGGGGGCTGGCTCTTCAACTATGTCCAGGCCTTGCAACTGGCGGGAGTCGATCCCGTGATTCTCGTTTTTTCCGCGGAAGCGCGGCATGTCGATCACGCGGTGCACGAGCCTACCGGCGTTCCATTCATCACCCACCCTGCGACGTCGATAGCCCGCCTCGTACACAAACCGAATCCCCGCCGCTCCGGTGGGGATTTGAACGTGGGGGGCCGGCAGCCACGCGCAAAAGGTTTCCTGCGATCGATCATTCTGGAGGCGAGCCGGTATCTGTCGACCCCGGCCGGATTGCTGGCTCACACGCTGCGGGAGTCAGGGGCATCGGCCGTGCTCTGCCAGGATTACGAATGGGAGCGGTTCGACATCATCGTTCGTGTCGGTCGTCGATTGGGGATTCCCGTCTTCGGTATTTTTCAGGGCGGTAGCCTCAACGCGGGATTCATCTCCAGGGTCGTGCGATCGTCGTCGATCCGGAACAGCGCAGGTCTCATCATCGGATCGCGGCGCGAGGTCCAGCGCGTGCGCACCACGTACGGGATACCCGCGTCGGCCATTGGCGAGTTCCCCAATCCGATCCCGTTCGAAGAGGTCAAGGTGCAGGACGCAAGGGCCGCGAGGAGCGAGCTGGAAATTCCCGGCGACGCATTCGTGGTTGGCTGGCACGGTCGTGTTGAGCTTCACGCCAAGGGACTCGACCTGCTCGCTGCCGCATGGCACCAGCTCGTCGCCGAAGCAAGCGACAGGCCGCGCGTGCTGCTCATGATCGGATCGGGAACGCACGACGAACAGCTTCGTGAGCTGCTGGGTCCACGGCTGCGGGATGGCAGCATACGCTGGCTGAATGAATACACAACGGATCGGAGCCGCATCTATCACTACCTGTCGGCGGCGAACGTGTACGTGTTCCCGTCCCGGAAGGAAGGATTCCCGGTCGCTCCGCAGGAGGCGATGGCGCTGGGACTGCCCATCGTCGCGGCTCAGGCGCACGGGATCGATGAAATCGCGCCAAATGGAGAAGCCGACGGGGCAATCCGCATACCCGCGGACGACGCAAATGCGCTTGCTCGCGTACTGTCGGCCCTTTCGCGAGACCCGGATCGTGTCGCGCGCCTGGGCGCAGCCGCGCAGCGGCGCATTGCGGAAGGTTTCGCCATGAAGCCGGTCGGTCGCGCCATGCGGGCGTGGCTTCACCAGCGGGGACTTCAGCATCGGGAGTCGTCAGCCTCGCCGTGACGTCGAAATCCTGCCGGGCAATGCAACGACGCGGCGGAGAAACCGGAGAAGGCGTTGGCCGCCTGGAATATTTGTAGCCATCCGCTCCAGGTGCATCGTGCGGCGAAATCCGGCATCGGTATGACCGTGCTGATTGGCGTACCGGAGGATCCAATCGAGGAACTGCTGTCGCTCCGCGCGCAGCCGGCGTGCCCGGGTTCGCTGCATGACGGAACCCTGGTGGATGCGATAGCGCACCCAGACGCGATCCATCGCCAGCACGGGGCCGTGCAGCCCGATCTTGACGTACAGGGTCTGGTCTTCGAACGTCGTCGGCCAGGCTTCGTCGAATCCGCCGACCTGTTTCACGGCCGGGGTCCGCACGAGGATACTTGACGGACACGGCATCACGACGCGACGGCGGAGCATTGCGTGCAGGAACGCGGGCGGCTGGAACACCGTGCCATCGCGCACGCCTAACGCCGGCGTGTGATCGCCGCTCGCCGGGTTCTCCGTCCACGACGTCCAGTAGATACTGCGACCGAAGACCATCCAGAGTTCCGGACGCGCGTCGAGGACCGCGACCTGCTCCTCGAGCTTGGACGGCAACCACAAGTCATCCGAGTCCAGAAAGGCCAGGAAGTCCCCCCGGGCGTGCCGGACGCCGAGGTTCCGTGACGCCGGTGTGCCGTGATTCGCGCCGTCCGGGTGGCTGATGCAGCGGATGCGACCCTGCGATCGCTCCGCCAGGGCATTCGCGTGGCCCACGACGTCAGGCTTCGATCCGTCATTGACGAGGATCAATTCCCAGTTGGGGAACGTCTGCGCCTCGACGCTGGCCACGGCTTCGTCGAAAAAGGCGCGCGGTGTATCGAGGAAGGTCATGATGACCGAGACGGCGGGGCGAGTCACGTCGTTTCGCTCGCGCATCTCAATTGCCTGTCCAGCGCCGCAGGAAGCGCTCGAAGCCCTCGCCATCGACATCCGCGGGCCAGAGCCGTGGCAGCGTCAGGCGATCCGTATCCTGCCGCACGCGCCCGGGATCACCGGCGCACGCCAGCGCGAATCCGGCGCGTTGGACCGCGGTCCGCACGCCAGGCGACACGCTCCCATGCGGGTAGGCGAACGCGCCGACGTCCCGGCCGAGGAGATCACCTAACGACTGGCGGCTGCCACGCACTTCCTCGTCGACCTGCGCCGTCGTGAGGCGCGCCAGGTCGGGGTGTGTGCGGGTGTGGGCCCCGATCTCGATCAACGGATGAGCGGCCAGTCGGTGTAGTTCATCGGCCGTAACCGTGCGTGCGACTCCAATGGGATCCATGAGGCCGAACCCCTCGCGAAGCTGCTCGAGCACCTGGCTCCGCCCGGCATCGGAACTCGTGCGAAACATCGTACGGAGGGCCGCGGGCACCGGGCGCCTGGAGTCAACCGTGATAGTGCCGGCACCCGACATACCGGAAACGGCCGGTACGGTCACGGTGACCTTCGCCGGCGGCGCCGTCCGCTGCAATGCCACCACCCGGTCCCACCAGAAGGACGTGCCTAACGCGTCGGTGACCACGAACACGGTCGCCGGGATCCCGAACCGCTCGAGCACCGGCAGCGCCGCCTCGAGCACATCGAGATACGCATCGTCGAACGTGATAGCGACCTCACGGGGACCGGGCCGGCGATCCGCTGCCAGCGCATCGAGTCGGACCGGACGCATCCGCCTGACGAGCACCTCCAGCTGTTCCGCGAAGTGGTCCGGCCGGACACACAGGTGCCACGGATCGTCCGGCTCGGCGGCGATGCGGTGATAGCCGAGGATGACCCCCCCGGACACGAACCGGCAGCCGCCCCAGCGCGCGGCGCGCCTGACCAGGCGACTGAGACGATTGGGCACGCGTTATCCGGTCCGCACCGCCCGTACGCCGACCAGCACCTCGAAGTCCGGATCGGCAAACGTCAGCTGCTCTTCCGTCAATTCCTCAGCGGCGAGCCCCTGCAGGAAGGCCGTCGCGACGAGCACGTTCCCGTAGGTCGTCACCGTGACGTTGCCCGGCCCGAAGGCTTCGCCAAACAATCGCGTCATCGACCGTTCCGTGAAGCTCCACTCGGACGCATAACGTCCATCGAGGTCCCGGTCGATGCGGCTGATGGCCGGCACGGTCACGAGCGCAACACCACCAGGCCTCAGCAGCCGGTGAACGGTTTGCACGGCGGCGGCAACGTCCGGAATGAACTGCAGCGTCTGAGCGATGATCGCGCAATCGAACTGACCGGCATAACGCTCATCGAGCGATGCCAGATCCCCGACGATGGTCACACCGGGCGCCTGTTGCACGTGGAGGACGTGCGACGCGGTGACGCGATCGGCGCCGACGCCGGTCGTGTAGCGATTGTCCCCGATCTCCAGCACATCGCCACGGATGGCGTCCCGGTGCCTGACGAGAAACGACTGCACGAAGTGACGGTCGATGGGCGTGCCGCGGTCGAACCCCCAGTGTCGCGAAACAGGACTGAGCCGGTTCAGGTCGCCCAGGTTGACGCCGCCGGCTGGAGGTGCCGACACGCGCGCCCGCGCCGACCGGAACACGCGAAGCAGGGCGGAGACGCCTGGCAGTGACCGCACCCATGAGCGAAATCGCCGGGTCAACTCGTAACCTCGGCCCGGAAGGTGACCGACACGGAGCCGTTCCATTCGGGGCGGATCGGCGCCGGTCCCGGCGCGCTCACCACCTCGAGGTCGAGTGCCGCTTCCGAGTAATCCTGGACCAGGCCGGCGCCGTCGACGATCCGCAGCCCGAGCGTGTACCGCCCCGGCGTCAGGTGCAGCGACTCCAGCGCGAAGCGCACTTCGTTGACGCCTGGTCGCAGGATGAGCGGTTCGGAAAGCGAAATGGTATCCGCATTCACGAGCCGGTTCCCGTGCTCGTCGGCGAGAATGATCGCGCAGCTGCGCGATGACGTGCCGGAATCGGCCCGAAGCCGGAGCTTCACCTCGAGTGGACCATCGGTAAACGGCAGGCCGGCGGATTCCGGCGAACCGCTGGAGTACCACACGGCCTCGCACCGGATCGCGC
>CAMPKM010000098.1 GCA_946887155.1 uncultured Gemmatimonadota bacterium | reverse complement strand
CGCGACGACAAGTCGTACCCGTACATCAAGGTCACGGTCGCCGAACCGTTCCCGCGCGTATTCGTGACGCGGCGGTGGGTGGACGATGGCTCGCGCTACTTCGGTCCCTACACCGATGTCGGCGCCATGCGGCGGGCGCTCAACGTGGTCAATCGCATCTTCACGGTGCGTTCGTGTCACTACGACCTGCCCGAAGACACCCCCGAGCGCCCGTGCCTGGACTACCACATCGGCCGGTGCCTGGCGCCCTGCGTCGCGCTGCAGTCGATGACTGCGTATCGCATGATGATCGACGAGGTCATCCTCTTCCTCGAAGGCCGCACCGCGGAGGTCGTGAAGCGCGTCAGGCAACGCATGCAGAATGCGTCGAGCGCCATGGACTACGAGCGAGCCGCCGAACTGCGTGATGCACTGCGCCACCTCGAGCAAATGGATGAGCCCACAGTGGTGATGCGCGTGGAGGGCGGCGACCAGGATGCCGTGGGCTTTGCCAGGGACGGCGACGACGCGTGCGTGGTGGTGTTGCGTGTGCGCTCCGGCAAACTGGTCGCGCGCGACCAGCGCTTCCTCGAACACGTCGAAGGAGAATCGGACGGCGCAATTCTCGAAGCGTTCCTGGCCGGACCATACCTCATCGGCAATGACCGCGCGCCGGAACTGCTCATTCCGCTGGACTTCGAGGATCGCGTGCTGCTCGAGCCGTCACTTGGTGCCACCCGGATCCGGAGTCCGCATCGCGGTCCGCGTCGTGAGTTGCTCGATCTGGCGGAGCAGAATGCCCGGCACCTGCTCGAGGAGTTCAAGCTGGCGTCGTCCGAGGCCGAAGAGCGAGCGACCAATCCGGTCTACGAACTGCAGCGCGAACTGGGTTTGACGAAGGTACCGCGGAGCATGGTCTGCTTCGATATCTCCACGAACCATGGCATGGACACCGTGGCATCGTGCGTGTGGTTCGAAAACGGACGACCGCGCCGGGCCGAGTACCGGAAGTTCCGCATCAAGACGGTGGAAGGGAGCGACGACTTTGCGTCGATGCGCGAAGTCGTGGGCCGGTACTTCCGGCGGCGGATCGACGAACAGAAAGCGTTACCGGACCTGGTCGTCGTCGACGGCGGACGCGGGCAATTATCGGCAGCCCAACAGGCGATGGCCGAGGTTCCGGTGGACCTGCCGCTCGTCAGCCTCGCCAAGAAAGAGGAGGAGGTGTTCATCCCGGGCCGGCTCGAGTCGCTCCGGCTTCCCCGGAGATCGCCGGCGCTCAGGCTGCTGCAGCAGGCGCGCGATGAGGCGCATCGTTTTGCCATCACGTTCAATCGCGTGCGGCGGTCAGCGCGCACGGTGACTTCGCGGCTGATGGAACTCCCGGGGATTGGACCAAAAAAGCGGCGAGCGCTGCTGTCCGCCTTCGGGTCGCTGGAGGGCGTTCGCGGCGCCTCGGCCGACAAGATCGCCGAAATTCCGGGGTTCTCATTGGCGTCCGCTAACAGGTTGCTCGAAGCCTTGCGCGAAGCTGCCACCGCGCCCACTGTGCCGGAACCGTTGCCATCACCTAACGACACACCCGCTCACGACTCGTGACTACCTGGATCCTGAAATGTTCGTCGTGCGACCATGAGGAAGGGCAGGACGCTGGCGTCGGGCTCTGCCCGGCCTGCGGCCAGCCCTTCCTGGTCCGGTTCACGTCACCCGCGCCGTCGCGGGGACAGATCCTGGCGCGCTGGGATCTCTGGCGTTATGCGGCGGCACTTCCACTGGCTGCTGACGAGACGCCCGTGTGCCTGGGCGAGGGAGTGACGCCACTGATCGAGGCGCCCGGGCTGGCCCGCCGGATTGGCGTTAGGCGGCTCTGGATCAAGGACGAGGGCGTCAACCCGACGGCGTCGTTCAAGGCGAGAGGGCTCGCCGCGGCCGTGACCCGGGCACGGACCCGGGGAGTCCCGGGACTGGTGGTGCCGACCGCCGGAAACGCCGGTGCCGCGCTGGCGGCGTACGGAGCGGCGGCCGGGGTCCAGGTGCGAGTCTATGCGCCGGCCACGACGCCACGTCCCATCCTCGACACCATTCGCGCGATGGGCGTCGAACTCATGACCATCGACGGACACATCGGGGACGCAGGCAGGCTCTCAGCGGAATTCGCGAAGGAAAGCGGCTTCTTCAACGTCGCGACCCTGCGCGAACCGTACCGGGTCGAAGGCAACAAGACGCTCGCGATCGAGCTCGCCGAGCAGCTCGATTGGAACCTGCCTGACGCGGTCGTCTACCCGACGGGCGGCGGTGAAGGTGTCATCGGCATGTGGAAAGCGTTTCAGGAAATGCGGGACTGGGGTTGGACCAGCGGGAGCACACCCCGCATCGTCGTCGCCCAGGCCGACGGTTGCGCGCCCATCGTTCGCGCGCTCCGCGAAGGTGCCGATCGCGCGACTCCCTGGGAGAACCCGACGACCCACGCCGCGGGTCTCAGGGTTCCAGGCCCCCTCGGAGACAGGCTCGTGTTGCGCGCGATTCGCGATACCGGTGGCGATGCCGCCTCGGCCTCCGAGGAAGCCATCCGCGAAGCGACTCGCCTCATTGCGTCAACGACCGGCATCGACGCCGCACCAGAAGGCGGCTGCGGGCTCGCGGTCCTGACCGATCTCGTGCAGCTGGGACGACTGGACTCCGCCTCACAGGTAGTGCTCTACAACACAGGAAGTGGAGCCTCGTATCGTTCGTAGCCAGAACAGCATCGGCTGGCACACCGGAGCCCGGCGTGTGTAATTTCAAGGCCGGTGACTATCGCAATCCTCGACCCCTTCAGCGGTATCTCCGGCGACATGACCCTGGGTGCGCTGATCAGCGTGGGTCTCGAGCCGGATTGGCTCCGCGCCCTCCCCGATCGACTCGGACTCGATGGGGTAGGAGTGCGGGTGGACCGCGTTATCCGGGGCCAGATCGCCTGTACCAAGGTCGATTTCGACATCCCGCCGCAACCGCATGGTCGCCACCTGCGCCACATCCGGGAGATCGTGCAGAAAGCCGATGCACCCGGGCACGTGAAGGAAAAGGCCGATGCGGCGTTCACGGCGATCGCCGGCGTCGAGGCGGAAATGCACGGGACCACTATCGAAAAGGTCCACTTGCATGAGGTCGGTGCGGTAGACGCCATTCTCGACGTCATGGGAGCTATCTGGGGCTTGAGCGAACTGGGGGTGTCACGCGTTTACAGTGGCGTGATTTCCATGGGTGACGGATCGGTGAAGACGGCGCACGGGATTCTCCCGGTGCCGGCGCCAGCGACGTTGCGCCTGCTCGAGGGACAGCCGGTTCAACCGGGTCCTGCCGGGTCGGGGGAATTGGTGACGCCCACGGGCGCCGCTCTCGTTCGCGTGTTGTCCGAGGGGCGTCCACCGACACATATACCGCGGCGAAGTGGCTTCGGGGCGGGGACCAGGGAGTTCGCGGATCGGCCGAATGCACTCCGCATCGTGCTCGCCGACGCGGTGGGCACGGCGGCCGAGGTCGAGACGCTCGACGTGCTGGCGACGGATCTCGACGATATTTCTGCCGAACATGTCGCGAGCGCGTCGGATCGACTGCGCGAACTTGGCGCGCTCGATGTCACGACTACCGCGGTGCAGATGAAGAAGGGACGGATGGGTGTCCGCGTCGAAGTCCTGACGCGACCCGAGTTGTCACGGCGGCTCGAAGACGAATTGTTCGCCACGACGACGACGCTCGGGATCAGGCGCAGCACCGTGGAGCGCCGCGCGCTGCGTCGTGAGCAGCGGACGGTAGACGTACTGGGGCACTCTGTACGAGTGAAGGTGGCAACGCTTCCCGATGGTGGTCATCGCGGGAAGCCGGAATACGAGGACATTCAGGTGGTGTCGCGCGCGACCGGGCGTTCGCTCGGCGACGTGGCGTCACTCGCGCTTGCCGCGGTGGAGTTGGAGTAACACCGCGGAGTACCAACGCCGCGCTCGCACGCGGTTCATCGTGAGGAGATTCATAATGAGTGCAATCCGTTCTGCTTCGATCGCCCTTTCCCTGCTGGCGGCGGCTGCGATGCCGGCCCTGGCTCAGGGTGAAGCCTGCCGCATCGATTACGGCAAGCCGGGGCAGGTGAAGGACGCCCTGAGGGCGGTCGAGACCGCAATCGTCGGTAAGCCGGAGGACAAGCGGAAAGCGTATGTCCGGGCGATCAACCTGCTTACCAAGGAACCGGAAAAAGTCCGGAGCAACCAGATCGCAGCGAACATGGTCCACGGCCGCGCGCTGATCGACCTCTCGTCGCTGCCCGACATGCCGCGTACGGTGCGGCGTGGCGACATCGGCTACACCATGGATCCCGATGGGCAGATCGACATGCTTGCCACCGCGGACTCGTTGCTCGATCTCGCCGAGTCGGAGATGCCGGCTTGCAAGGAAGAAACCGAGGCCTGGCGTCGTAATCCGTACAGCACGCTCGTGAACGATGCTGTGAACGCGTACAACGCGCAGCAGGTCGATTCGGCCGAGGTGCTGGTCCGTCGCTCGCTGATGATTTACGACAATTATCCCGTTGCGTACTTCGGCTACAACATCCTTGGCAACATCCAGCAGTCGAAGGATGACATGCCGGGCGCCATCGCGTCGTTCAGGAAGGTCGCCGAGTTGATGAAGGGCGACACGACGGTCGACGTGAATGAGCGGAAGACCGCAACGATCCTCGTCGCGCAGCTCATGATCGACGAAGGCGAAAAGGTCGAGGGTGCGGCAAAGACCGCGAAGATGAACGAAGTCGTCGCCTACCTGCGGGAGTACCTGCAGGAATTCCCCGACGACATGAAGGCGCAGTCGGCCATCGCCACGGCGCAGCTCAAGTCCGGTGACGTCGCTGCGGCGCGCCAGCTGTTCGACGAGATGCTCGCCAATCCCGACAAGTACACGGACCTCAACCTGCTCGAGGCTGGCGTCGGCGCCGCCCGTGCCGAACAGAACGCGATGGCCGCGCAGTTGTTCGAAGCGGGCCTGAAGAAGAATCCGTACTCGCGCGACGGCCTGTTCAACCTGGCGACGGTGTACACCGACTCCACGCTCAACAAGCTCGACTCGTTGCCTGGTATCCTGAAGCGGCTGCACGAGGTCGATCCGGAGAACCCGGACAACTCCCAGCTCTCCGCGCTTTATTGGCAGGCGCGCGCACGACAGCTTCGCGCGGCGGCAGAAGGAAAGGACCTCCCCGATCCGGCCGCGGTCGCGTTCAAGGTGGCCAACGATTCGCTGCTGTACTTCTACGAGAAGATGCAGAACGCGAAGGCCAGGGTGTCATTCAACCTCTTCAGCCACGATGAGGGTCATCACGTGCTCGCCGGCTCAATCGAGAATCGCGGCGACGAAGAGAAGAGCTACACACTCAAGTTGGAGTTCCTCGATGCCGCTGGCACGGTGCTCGAGACGCGCGATGTCGCGGTCGAAGGTGTTCGCGGAAAAGGCAGCAAGTCCTTCCGCGTCGAAATCACGGACAAGCCGGGTGTGGCCGCATTTCGGTACGCTCCATTCCCTTCGTGATCTGCGTCACAATTTTCTTTCTGTAGCGAGCGGCGACGTCGATTCCGGCGTCGCCGTTCTGCTTTTACCGGAACACTCCTTGCCACAGTGGCTTCGAGTCGTGATCAGCTTCGTATAGATTCAGTGCGCTGACGAGCGGGCCCGAGCGGCTTGCGGTCCCGAGCACCACCGATCAACCGAATGGAGAAATCAATGCGCCGCTTGATGACCCTCGCGCTTCCGCTCGCACTGCTGTCCGCGTGCGATCGTGAAACGCCTATCCCCGGGTCAGCGTCAGACACGGGCCTTGCCCTCGCGCGGTCATCGCGCGCCAAGGACTCGCTCATCATCGTGAAGGACTCGCTGCTCGCCATGCGGCAGCGGCAGTTGAGCGAGCAGAGCCAGATCATCGGGGACGCCACCGCGAGCGCCCGTCTCGTCGCGGAAATCGAGCGTGACCTGTCTCGCGTCCGATCCCTCCGCGTCTCCGGAGACACGACCCAGATCGAGTCGGCGATCCAGAACACCTCGGCTCAACTCGCGACGGTTCAGAAGAAGGTGACGGCGCTGATCAACCGGCTGAACGCGAGTGAGGCACGGCTGCGCCAGATCCGTAACGACAGCGCCAGTCATGCCGCATCGGATGCGACCACGCTCGCGCAGCTTCGCGAGCATGAGACGGCACTGGGTGAGCTTCGCACAACGGTCGAAGCGCAGCGCGCCGAAATCACGATGCTGGAGCAGAAGGTCGACAGCGTGGTGCGCGCGAACATCGTACTCGCCAGCCAGAAGGATTCGCTGGTCATTGTCGCGACGACCATGGAGGCGCGCGAGGATTCCGTGTTCGTTGCCATCGGCAGCGAACGCGAACTGACCGAGAAGGGTCTCGTCCGGCGCGAGGGTGGCACGCTGCTCATGTTCGGCCGCGGCAAGTCCATGGTGCCGGCGCGAACGCTCGATCCCTCGCAGTTCACCGTGCTTTCCAAGTCACGGGATCGGCAGATCATGTTGCCCCGGGCCGACAAGGAGTACCGGATCGTGTCGCGCCAGGCGCTCGAGTACACCGACCTGGCCCGTCCGCGAGACGCGATCGTGAAGGGTACGTTGACCATCACGGACAGCGAAAAGTTCTGGGCGCCGTCCAAATTCCTGATCCTCGTCGAGAAGTAAATCGACCAGCAGCCGAATGGTCTGCTGACAGCCGCGAAAAGGTCGGACCACCGGGTCCGACCTTTTCACATGCGGCATGAAGCGCGGCGGTCAAAGTCCTTTGGATTCATTGATTTCGCGACCGTGGCCTGCTAAGATGGTTGAGCATCGGCGCCCAGAGTATCGGATGCCAAACGAGGGAAGGCGCGCGCACGCCGTCTTCCCTTTTTCTCTCTTGGCGAAGCATGGTCACAGTCGCCCGAGTCCGCCCTGGCACGATCGCGGATGAACTGGGAATAAAGCCGGGAACCGAACTTCTGGCGGTGAACGGACGCGAAGTTGGCGACTTCCTCGACTGGGAGTTCCTGACCGCGGACGAAAACCTGCTCGTTCACGCGCGCCAGCCGGATGGCGAGGAACTCGAGTTCGATATCGAGCGGCCGGAAGGGGAACCGCTGGGCGTTGAGCTGGTGCCGCCATCGGTCAGGCGCTGTGCCAACCGGTGCGAGTTCTGCTTCATCGAAGGCCTGCCCAAGGGTCTGCGCCGGAACCTCTACATCCGCGACGACGACTATCGGCTGTCGTTCGCGTACGGGAATTTCGCGACGCTCTCCAACCTGAAGGAGCGCGACGAGCAGCGGATCGTGGAGTACCGGCTGTCGCCGCTCTACGTGTCGGTCCACGCCACGCCGTGGGAATCGCGCAAGGTCCTGCTCAACAATCCGCGCGTGCCGAACATCGTCGAGCAGTTGACGAGGCTTGCTGCACACGGCATCCGTTTCCACTGCCAGATGGTCGTGGTGCCGGGGCTCAATGACGGTGACGTGCTCGAGGCGTCGCTCACCGACCTCTGGAACCTCGGCGACGCGGTTATCACCGTCGCCGTCGTGCCTGTTGGGCTCACCCAGTTCAACCATCTGTTCACGGGCGAGTCGATGAGCCGCGAGCATTCAGCCAGGCTTCTCTCGGCAGTCGGTCGGTGGAGTGACAAGGCTCTCCGTGAGCGCGGCACGCGATGGGTGTTCGGTTCGGACGAGTTGTACCTCCTCGCCGAGTTGCCGCTGCCGCCCGCCGCGTTCTACGAGGACTTTCCGCAGATCGAGAACGGCGTCGGTGCGGTGGCGTCGTTGCGGGCCCGGTTGGAAGAAGGCCTTGCATCGCTGCCGGAGATGCGCGGCCAGCGCATCGGGGTCGTCACCGGGACCGCCATGGCGCCGTTGATGGCTGATCTCGTCAGGCAGATCGAGCAGCAGACCGGGGCGACGTTCGAGGTCATCCGCACCGAGAACTCGCTGTTCGGTCCGGGCGTGACAACAGCGGGACTACTCGTTGGAGCAGACATGCGACGGATGCTGGCGGACCGGAATGACCTGGACCTCGTGCTCATTCCGGCGGAGTCGATCAACGACGATGGTCTGTTCCTCGACGACGATACCTTCGATGCCGTGCGTGCCTCGCTGAGCGTGCCGATCATGGCGTCGTATGACTTCGTCGACGTGCTCGCCGGCGATACCGATACCGCCGTCCTGGCGGGGGCGGGCGCCGAATGACCACGCCTGTCGTCGCGCTGGTCGGGCGGCCTAACGTCGGAAAGTCGGCGCTGTTCAACCGCATCGTCGGACACGACACCGCCATCGTGAGCGAGGAAGCCGGCACCACGCGCGACCGGCATTTTGCGCGCGCCGAGTGGCAGGGGCGTTCGTTCTTCCTGGTGGACACCGGCGGCATCACCGACGATCCGCGCGCCCCGATGGACGCCGCGATCCGCTACCAGGTCGAACAGGCGATCGAGGAGGCGGACCTGCTGGTGATGGTCGTGGATGCCAAGGTGGGCCTGCACCCGATCGACCGTCGCGTGGCCGACATCCTGCGCGAGGCGGGCAAGCCCTTCCTGGTGGCCGTCAACAAGGTCGACAATCCCGGCGACCCGGCGTGGTACGAGTTCTTCGAGCTTGGGGCCGGCGATCCGCTGCCGGTGTCGGCGATCAACGGCAAGCAGTCCGGCGA
>CAMPKM010000097.1 GCA_946887155.1 uncultured Gemmatimonadota bacterium | reverse complement strand
GATCCCGGCAGGCCCCGCTGAGGCGCCAGAGGCCGTGAGCCTGCAGGCCGGCGAGTGCGCCGACGTTCACATGTCGTCACTGGACGGCGCTGAGCTCGCGAAGGTCGAGATCGTCGAGGGCGTGCTGCCCGCTGGCTGGGCAAACACAAACATCGACGTCGTGCAAATCATGGACGGATCGACCTATCTGCCGCCGGCCCCTGGACTTTCCGACTCGGAAGACGAGACCACGCGCACCGCGACCGTCTACATCAACGACGACATGGGTCGCCTGGTGACCTTCACGAACACGTTCACCGAAGAGCCGCCCCCACCGCCGGGTGGTGGTGAAGGGTGCACGCCCGGTTACTGGAAGCAGAAGCAGCATTTCGACAGCTATCCCGCCGGCTATTCGCCTGACATGAGCTTCAACGCCGCGTTAGGCCTGCCGGGTACGGCGCTCTTTTCCAACAGCTTCACGCTGCTCGATGCGCTCGGCCTGGGCGGCGGTGGCAAGAACGCGCTGGCGCGTCACGCGGCGGCAGCCATCCTCAATGCGGCGAGCGGTGGTGTCGACTACGACCTGACGGTCGCCGACGTGCAGGCAGCGGTCCTCGCGGCCTACAACAATGCGAGCCTGATCGAGGCGAAGAAGAACCTGCTCGCGAATTTCAACGAACAGGGTTGCCCGCTCAACTGATTCTTAGTACAAACCAATCTTCGAGGTGCCCAGGCCGAAAGGTCTGGGCACTTTGATTTGCTCGCAGTTGTCGGCTAGTTGGTTGTTCCGATTCAAGTTATGAGGAATGTCGCGTTGCCATGGCGGGGCTCGCTCACGACGGCTCTCTCGCTATGGAACCGTTTCGAAGCACGCTTGCTTTCTTCTTCGATGACGCGCCATTTGTAGTACGAGTGTGAACGACACGACCTCGCGAAGGGGCGGCTGTACGGGGATCGTTTCGAAGGCAGCTGTAGCACCCAACCACTAGTGAGGAGAGACGATGAAGAAGCATCTGGCACTTGCAGCGCTCACATTGTTCGCGGTCGCCTGCGCCGATCCCGCGGGCCCGAACCGAACACTGGTTCCGAACGGTGTCTCATTGACCGTGACCACGAACCAGATCGACTTTCAGAATGGCGGTTCGTATCCCGCAGGCGTGACGGACGGAGACGTAATTCTCTGCAAGACCGGCGACGATGCGGGTTCGTTTACGTTCGACGTGTCAGTCAACGATGCCGCTGCAACGCAGGTGACGAGGACCCTGGGCGCCGGCGGCGGAACGGATTGCGGCCTGGTACCCGTGTTCTCCTCGAGTATTTCTGGCAACACGAGTTTCGACAAGGTGGAGATCACGGAAGTCGATCAGGCCAACTGGGCCTTGGTGGGCATCGACATCGTGCAGCACGTGTCGCAGTTCATCTTCAACGGAGGGAACGGCGGCTATCCGGTGGGCAGTCTGGCTGACGATGACGGCACCAACACGCCGGGACAGGCGACGGCCTTCGTCAACGGCGATATGGCCCGTACGGTGACGTTCACGAACGACTTCACCGCTCCGCCGGATGAGGGGTGCACGTACACGAAGGGCTGGTACCAGAACAAGAACGGCGCCCCGACGGTTGTTGCCGTCGATGGCCTCACCGCTGACGAGGCACGGGCCATCTTCGCCGCCACCCCTGGCAACCCGGGGGACGTCACGTGGGTTGGCAAGAACAACCTGCTCAATCTTTACCAGCAGTTGCTGGCCGCCATGCTGAACATGGGCGCTGCCGATGGCCCCGACGCTGTCGAACAGGCGATTCTCGATGCTCAGGCTGGCACCGACGCCACTGGCCTCAACATCACAACGACTTTGACCCAGACCCAGATCAGCACCCTGACCGGCATTCTCGCCGGCTTCAACGAAGGCGAAGTCGAAGGCTGGCCGCACTGCGGCGATGAAATTGCCGTCACCAACTGAGCAGTAAACCAGGAAAAAGAGGGCGCCCGGTTACCCGGGCGCTCTTTTTTTGGCTGCCGCAATCTACGAGAAACTCCCGGGTTCAATGCAATCCATCGCCTTACACTCGCACACCCGCCAGCGCCGGATCCGTGGCGGTGTACAGGGAATCGATCAGCGACTTGTAGTTCTTCTCGATCACCCGCCGCTTTACCTTGAGCGTGGGCGTCAGCTCGCCGCTCTCCACCGAGAAGTCGCTGCCTAACAACGCAATCTTCTTCGGCATCTCGAACGGTGCCAGCCCGGTCAGCTTCGACCGCACCTCCTGTTCCACCATCTGCTGCACGGCCGGCATCGCCAGGAGCTGCGAGCGGTCGGTCCAGATCATGTTCCGCTGCTTCGCCCATTTTTCGACTTGCTCGAAATTCGGCACGATGAGCAGGACCGTGAACTTCCGGCGATCGCCGATCACCACCGCCTGCGACACGAACTTGTTCGTCTTCACCATGTTCTCGATCGGCTGCGGCGCGATGTTCTTGCCGCCGGCGGTGACGATGAGGTCCTTCTTCCGGTCCGTGATCCGGATGAACCCATCCTCGATCACGCCGATGTCACCGGTGTGGAACCAGCCGTCGCTGTCGATCGCTTCGGCGGTCGCGTCGGGATTGTTGAAGTAGCCCTTCATGACGTGCGGCCCCCGCGTGAGGAGCTCGCCATCGGGCGCAACCTTCACCTCGACGCCGTCGATCGGCTTCCCGATCGTGCCGATGCGGAAGTTGTCCGGCGTGTTCACCCCGATCACCGGCGAGGTCTCGGTGAGCCCATACCCCTCGAGGATCGTCAGGCCGGCCGCATAGAAGAACTTGTTGATTTCCGGCGCGAGCGGTGCACCACCGGAAACGAAAAATCGCATCCGCCCGCCCGTGCGCGCCTTCAGCTTCGAGAACACCAGCTTCTGCGCCAGCGCGTACTGCAACGCCAGCAGCCCGCCCGGTTCGCGGCCGGCGAGTTTCTGGTCGGCCCAGCGATCAGCAACGGACCGCGCCCAGAAGAAAATCCTCTTCTTGACCGCTCCGCCCGAGAGCGCGTTCTCGAGCACCCGCGCATACATCTTTTCGTAGAGTCGAGGCACCGACATGGCGATCGTCGGACGCACCTCCAGCATCGCCTGCGGGACGAGGTCGAAGCTGTCTACATAGGCAATCGTGGTCCCGGTGATGAAGAACCAGTAATCACCCATCCGCTCGAAGATGTGACTCAGCGGCAGAAACGAGAGCGCCGTGTCGTTCTCGATCTGTACCAGGCGGCAGGCGCCTTCGACGTTGGAACGAATGTTGTCATGCGACAGCATCACGCCCTTGGGCGCCCCCGTCGTGCCCGATGTGTAGATGATCGTGGCGATATCGTCAGGCGACACCGCCAGCGCCGCGCGTTCGTACTCGGCCGCACGCTCCGGCGTGTCCGCGGCAGTGCCACGCGCCTCGAGGTCACGAAGCGTCACGTCCGCGTTATGCTTCGCGTTGGCGTCGAAGGCGATCACATGGCGCAGCTTCGGACAGCGGCGCCGGATGCTGGCGATCTTCCCGGCTTGTGCGACGTTCGAGACAAAAATCGCCACAGCGCCGCTGTCTTCCAGGAGGTGCGGAATCTGCTCCGCCGGCAGCGTGCCATAAATCGGCACATCGGCAAAGCCGGCCGTCAGGCAAGCGTAATCGGCGAACGCCCATTCCGGCCTGTTCTCAGACAGGATCGCGACGCGGTCGCCTCGTTCGATGCCCAGCGACGCAAGGCCGAACGCGATGCGGCGAACGCGCTCGAGCATCGTGGCGTGCGAAATCGGTTGCCACTTGCCGTCGACGCGAACGAGCAGGGCGTCAGGCTTGTTCCACTTCCGCGCAGACGTGAAGAACAGTTCGTTCAGCGTCCCCGGAGGTGGTCGATCACCCGCACCGCGCGCGTACGTCGACTGAGACATTGAGTTGGAAAGTGGTCGTGTGCTTCCGCCATCGCCACCTGCTACCGCTGCGCGGAATCTCCGCTCAGCGCGGGACGAGCGGAAGAACGAGGACGAGGGGCGAGCCAATCAACGGCGCTCCGTTATACGACGCGGTAACCGTAATTACGGCCGAGTCGGGCGGGGTAAGCCCGGGTGCAACGCGAAGCCGTACCCGTCGTGAGGCCAAGCCGCCGCCGTCCGTGGTGTCCGCAGATGCCGGCCGACCGTTGTCACCCACAAGCCAGATCTGCGTGGTATCGTTTTCAGGAATTATCCGGCCGCCGGCTTCGAGCTGAAATCGAACGACCCACGACGGAACCGGAGCTGGTGTGGCGGTCGTGTTGGACAGCAGCTTGACCGTCAGCGGCTGAGACGTGTTCAGGGCCGGGTCGTCGGGAACCACCCATTCGAGCGGTGTGATGGTTCCTTCCACGGCCAGGGAGTCCGGTTTCGGCACGACGTTAATCGTGGTCGGTACGCTCTGGATGCCGGTCGTCGACGCGATGATGCCGATCGGTCCCGTCGCCGTGGCTTCGGCAACGAGCATGTTGCCGTTCACGATACGAAGCCCGGGTTCCTGCACCAGAAACTCGACGGGACCGTCGGCGGGATCGCCATTGCCGTCGAACAACCTGGCCATCAGCGGCGCTATGGCTCCCGACGCATCACGCAGCGTATCGCCCGCAACGATCGACGGCCATGGCAGGTCCCCGAACTCGATCGCGACGATTTCATCCGGGTCGGTCGAGAGGTCGATGCAGGCGACAGCGATCAACGACAGGAGTGCGAGGACGCCGCGTTCGATGCGCCGCATCACGAGTCACCCGTCACGAGCAGCGCGTCTCACCGGAGTCGTTCCGACAGGATGGTCGCGAGGTTGACGTACGCCTGGGCAGCGGCGTCGGAAGGTGTGCGCAGGACTACCGGCTGGCCGGCCGCGAAGGCGTCGACCGCGGCGACGGTGCGCGGGATCGACTGGTCGAAGAGCATGTTGGCCGGAAGGTGTGAGCGCACGTACTGGGCAATTCTTTCGGAAGCGGGGTTCGACGGGTCGTGCATCGTCAGGAGGATGCCGTCGAGGGTCAGTCCTTCATTCGACGCGATGACCTCCTGGATACCCCGGAGGATCTGTGGAGTTGTCTGTAGCGCGAGCGGCTCGCTCTGCAACGGCACGATCGCCCGGTCGCTCGACTGCAGGACGCGCTGCACGATTGGTCCAAGACCCGGTGGCGTATCCACGACCACGATGTCGCACCGTTCACGCGCCATCATTAGCAGCTCGTGCACGAGGTTTGTACTCTCGACCAGCTTGATGTACTGCGTGTGGTCCGCCTCGTCCGTCACGCTGCCCGCGAGTATCACGCGGAGCCAGGGCAGGGACGTGGGGAGCAGGACTTCGCGCAGCGATCGCGAGCCGGCGAGGTAATCGGCAAACCCATAGGCGGCGTGACCGCGACGCAACCCGGCCCCGTAACGCACAGCACCCTGCGGATCGACATCCACGAGCAGCGTCTTGAGGCCGCGGCGAGCGAACGCAGCCGCAAGGTTCACCGACGTTGTGGTCTTTCCGACACCACCCTTCTGGCTCACGACCGCGAGGACGCGCCCCACGCTATAGCTCGTGGGGCGGCAGGTCCTGGTCGCCAAGTTCGGCGTCGTCGGGTGACTTGAGGGTCGCCAGGGTGGTCCGGGCGTGTTCGATCCAGCGCTCCGGTTCGCCGCCCGACGGAGGAGCGGCCAGGAAGGCCTCGAGATGCTGGATAGCGGCATCACGCTCACCGCGCCTGACGTGCAGGAATGCCAGCCCGTAGTGTGGACCCGAGAGCGCCGGCTTGAGGGTCAGCGCCTGACGATACGCCTTGATGGCCTCCTCGAAGCGGCCCACGCGCGTCAGCGTGATGGCCAGATTCTGGAGGGCCTTGGTGTCGTCAGGCTTCTGGCGCAGGGCGAGCCGGTACGAGGTGATGGCGGCGTCAAAGTCACCCTGTCGCTCCAGCGACAGCGCCTCGTTGAGATAGTCGAGGCGCTGCGGCTTGAGTTCCTGCTCAGATCTGCCGCCGAAGAGGCGGCTTATCCACGACATGCGTTTTGTTCCAACTCGGCTTGGGCCGTGTGGCGAAGCGCACGCAGCGCGTGCACGGGCGCGATCGATCCGAAGGTAATGAGAGAACTGCCGAGCGCAAAGCAGTGATGAGCACGAAGGGCAAAGTGCAAGGGATTAACAGCGATTGCCCGGCGCGATAGCTTGCGACAGCATCCGGCGCCTTCCATGACCCCCCTGCATGCCGCGCAAATACAAGGCTGATTCGACCAAGGGTTACTTCCAGGTGGAATGGCCGCTTTTCGGCGAGCTGTCCCGCGCCCTGGCGCTGAAAGTCGCGCGGTCGTACGACCCGGAAATCGTTGTCGGTATAGCGACGGCCGGTGTCATCCCGGGTGCCGTGATTGCGGCCATTCTCGATCGCGATTTTCGCTCGATCCTGATTTCACGGCGCACGGACAGTACGCCGATCCGCCAGACACCGGCTGTCCTCGGCGCCGCGCCTCAGGAGGTCGGCGGACGGCGCGTGCTGATCGTCGACGAAACCTGCGACAGCGGGGACACGCTACGGTTGGCGGTGGCCGCGCTCGTAAACGCCGGCGCGCGTGAAGTGCGGACTGCCGTTTCGTTCCGAACGGGGTCTTACGAACCCGACTTCCACGGGCTGGAAACGGAAAGCGCGATCGTCCTGCCGTGGGATCGGGAGATTCTCGTGGACGGAGATCTCGTGCCTAACCCGAAGTATCAGGCCGGCGAGCCCTGAGTTCAGGGCGCTTGTGCGTGGACGGCTGCTTCGTACTCCGTCCCCCGTCCCATTTCTTCGTACACCGCGTCCATGACGTCGGGGCTGCCGACCAGGAAGCGACAGCGTTCATGACCGGCTGACCGGCACTCGACTTCCAGCACGGCCACAGGCGAGCCAGCCAGGCGGCCGAACAGGTCGGCGAACATGCCGGTGGTCAGGTGGCACGAGGGCTGTTGGGTACCGAGGGTCGTGTCGCATTCACCCCAGTCGGGGGAATCGAGCGTGGCGACGACGTCTTCGAGGCTGCCGACATGCAGCGTGCCCCAGCCGGTCTCGCTGAAGTACTCCGACGCGCGATGCTGGAACGCTTCGACGTCGAGGTCTTCGATCGCGATGTCGGATCGTTCCGCCAGCCAGTCCCGGAACGATTCGAACAGCGCCGTGCCGCCGGCGTATCCCGCTTCCTGCAGCGTCACGGCAGCGTTGGCATCTCCTCCGCGAAGCAATGCCGCGCGAAGTGACAGCAGCGAGGCACGCGTCACGGTGAGCATTTCGCGCTGGCGTTCCGTCGTCACGACCATGTTCTTCCCCGGTTACTTGAGGCGTCGGTGCAGTTCCGATTCGTCGATCACTTCCACGCCGAGACTTCGGGCCTTCTCGATCTTGCTGCCTGGCGATTCACCGGCCAGCACGAAACTGGTTTTCTTCGACACACTGTCGGTCACGCGACCACCATTCTGCTCAATCAAGGTAGTCGCCTGTTGCCGGCTGAGTGTCGGTAGCGTTCCAGTAATGACGACCGTCGAGCCGCGCAGGGCACCGTCGGTGGCGACCGTCTGCGGCTCCCGGAATGTGAGCTGCCTCACTTCCAGTCGGTCGATCAGCCGCTGGCTGGTGGCGTCATGAAAATACTCGGCTACGGACGCAGCGATAACATCGCCGATGCCGTGCACCGAACCGATGCGCGCTTCGGAGGCATTGCGAAGCGCTTCCATCGTGTGAAACTCCCGCGCGAGGATCTCCGCGGCAGTGGCCCCCACATGCCGGATGCCAAGACCGAACAGCAATCGCGAGAGCGGCTGCGCGCGTGAGGCATCGATTGCCGCCACGAGTTGCTCAGCGCTTTTCATGGCGAACCCCTCGACCGTCATCAGCGTGGCGGACGTGAGGTCGTAAAGATCGGCCACGTCGTTGACCAGTCCAGCTTCCACCAACTGGGCGACGCGCATCTCGCCCAGGCCGCGGATGTCCATCGCGCCTTTCGAGGCAAAGTGACGAATGGCTTCGAGCCGCCGGCCCGGACAGGCGGCGTTCGGGCAGAAGTGCATCGCATCGCCTTCGTCGCGGACGACCGGTGTGCCGCAGACCGGACACGCCGCCGGCATGCGCCAGGATTTCTCCTTCCCGGTGCGCTTTTCAGGAACGGGCCCGATCAACTGCGGAATGACTTCCCCCGCCCGCTTGACCTGCACGCGATCACCGAGGCGCAGGTCCTTCCGGACGATCAGGTCCTCGTTATGCAGGGTGGCATAGGTGACGGTCGTGCCACCGATCTCCACGGGCTCGAGCACGGCGTACGGATTGAGCGCACCCGTCCGCCCCACGTTGACCCTGATCTCGAGTAGCGTGGTCTCGGCGATGTCGGGCGCAAATTTCCGGGCGATGGCCCAGCGCGGCTCGCGGCCACCAATGACGCCGAGATCCTGCTGCAGCGCGATCTCGTTGACCTTCACCACGCCGCCATCGATCGCGAAATTGAGGTCGGCACGCAGTTCGTGTTCGAGTTTGTGCGCCCAGGTCATTACCTCGGCCAGCGACCTGCAATGCAACCGATGCGGGGCAACCGGCACTCCCCATTCCTCGAGCAGGTCCATCACCTCGGTCTGCAGGCGTACGGGCAGTTTTGCGCCGTGGCCCACGACGATGCCGTAGCCGAAGAACCGCAGTGGCCTGGTGGCCGAGATTTTCGAGTCGAGC
>CAMPKM010000096.1 GCA_946887155.1 uncultured Gemmatimonadota bacterium | reverse complement strand
GTGCTTGAGCGCCAACCCGGAGCGCGGGCGCACCTGCATCTCGTACCCCTCGGGCAATTCGAACACCAGCCCGGTCCCGACCGCCCGCCGTTCGCCCGGCGCAAGCACCAGGTCAGGTTCGGATGACGCGACATCGTATCCGGCGGCATGCGCCGTCTGCCGCGAGGGTAGCGGCAGGTCAGGGTTGGTGGCGAGGCGGGCGATGCGGATTTCCATGTGGCGACCTGGGAGTTGACCCTCAGCCAACGAGTTGCCTCGGGTCATGCAGTTCCAGACCAAACGCCTCGGCCACGCCAGGATAGGTCACTTTCCCGTCGGCGACGTTCAGGCCTTTCAACAGCGCCTCGTTCTCCCGCAGGGCACGCTTCCACCCCTTCCCTGCCAGTTGCATCGCGTACGGCAAGGTCGCATTCGTCAGCGCCAGCGTCGACGTCCGCGGCACGCCGCCCGGCATGTTGGCCACGGCATAGTGGATCACACCGTCCACGACGTACGTCGGATTCTCGTGGGTCGTCGGCTTGATCGTCTCGACGCACCCTCCCTGGTCTACCGCCACGTCCACGATGACCGAGCCGTTCTTCATCCGCTTCAGGTCCTCGCGCCTGACGAGCTTCGGCGCCTTCGCGCCCGTGATGAGCACCCCGCCGATGACCAGGTCAGCCGTTTCGATCGCGTCGATGATGTTATGGCGATTCGAGTAGATGAGCTGCACGTTCGCGGGCATGACGTCGGACAGGTACCGGAGCCGGTCGAGCGAGACGTCGAGGATGACCACCCGTGCGCCCATGCCGGCCGCCATCTTCGCCGAGTTGATCCCGACGATACCGCCGCCAAGGATCACGACCTTGGCCGGTGGGACGCCGGGCACGCCGCCTAACAACACGCCGCGGCCGCCGTACAGCTTCTCGAGGTACTTGGCACCCTCCTGCACGGCCATTCGCCCCGCCACTTCCGACATGGGGATCAGCAGCGGCAACTCGCGTGACGGCGTCTCCACCGTCTCGTAGGCCACGCACACCGCACCACTGTTCAGGTGCGCGCGGGTCAGCTCTTCATCCGCGGCAAAATGGAAATAGGTGAAGATCAGCTGTCCCTTTTTCATCCGCGGCCATTCGGGCGCGATGGGCTCCTTGACCTTCATGATCATGTCCGCCGCCGCCCACACCGCATCCGCGTCGGCGCCGATCTTTGCGCCCGCCGCAACGTACTGGGCGTCCTCGAACCCGCTCCCCTCTCCCGCTCCCTTCTCGACCATCACCTGGTGTCCCGCGGCCACCAGCGCTTCCGCGCCTGCCGGGACAAGGGCCACACGATTCTCGTTCGTCTTGATTTCCCTGGGAACGCCGATCTGCATAGTCGTCAGGTACCGTTCGGGATGAAGTGGTGGGACTGCGCGAATCAGGCTGGGCGGCCAAGCGTGACCACAGTCTGGCGCTCAGGAGGATAAAGTTCGCCGCACGCTTCCGCGACCTGCGACGGCGTGATCGCATCGATGCGAGCCAGCGTCTCGTCCAGCGGGAGAAACGGCTCACCATACAGGGCCGAAGACGCCACGCGGTACATGCGCGACGCCGGCGACTCCAGGGACAGGGTCAATTGTCCCTTCAGTTGGCTCTTGCCGGCCTCGATTTCCTCCGCCGGGAATCCTTCGGAGGCGATCCGCGACAGTTCGCCGAGGATCTCGTCGAGCGCCCGCTCCGCCGTGTCGGGCGAGGTGCCGGCATAAATGCCCTGCAACCCGGCGTCGTGATGAAAGGATTGGAACGAGAACACCGAGTAGGCGAGCCCCAGTTCCTCGCGTACCCGCTGGAAGAGCCGCGACGACATGCCGCCGCCAAGCATCAGGCCCACCAGCGAGACCGCATAACGTCGTGGGTCACTGTAGGCGATCGCCGGGCTCCCGAGCACGATGTGCGTCTGCTGCCCGTCTCGTGCCACGTGACGGCGAATGGGAGGCTCGGCCACCGGCGTGGGAACGACAGGCTGCTGGGCCGCGCCGCCGGGTCGTTCGTTCCAGCCGGTGCGGGACAGCAGGTCCAGCAGCGCCTCATGTTCCACGCGACCGGCCGCCGCCACCACCATGTTCTGCGGCAAGTACGCCGAGTCATGCAGCGAACGGACGGTCTCGACCGCCATGCCGCCAATCGTTTCCCGCGTGCCCAGGATCGCATAGCCGTAGGGATGGCTCCCCCAGAGCGTCTCGTTATGCAGCTCGAACACGAGGTCGTCCGGCGTGTCCTCGACCATGGCGATCTCCTCCAGCACCACGTTCCGCTCGAGCACGAGGTCGCTCTCCCGGAGTGACGGGCGGAAGATCAGGTCACAGAGCACGTCCGCGGCCTGCGGCAGGTGTTCGTCCAGCACTCGCGCCTGGAACGATGTGTGTTCGCGGGACGTGAAGGCGTCCAGCGAACCGCCGAGACTCTCGAGTGACAGCGCGATCTCGCGCGCGCTCCGGCGCTCCGTTCCCTTGAACACCAGGTGTTCGAGGAAATGGGAAACGCCCATCTGTTCTCGAGATTCGTGCACCGATGCGCGACGCACCCAGACACCCAGCGCCACCGAGCGGACGCTGGGCATGTACTCCGACACGACCGTGAGGCCGTTGTCGAGGGTCGTGCGCCGGAAGCCGCTGGACGTGCCAGCGGCCCCGGTGCTGCCTGCGGTCGGTTGAGTGGAGAGGAGCGAACGCGCGTGCACCGGCGTCACTCCCTGCCACGTCCTCCACCGCGCCGCGGACGACCGCCGCTGCGTGAACGCTCGCGCTGACCACCGTTCTCACGCTCACCGGTGGGTTCACTGTTACCGTCGGCGGCTGGTTCGCTGTCGCCGCCCGCCACCGGCTCGCTCGTACCCGCCGGCGCTTCCGGCTTCGGAACGAGCGCCTTCATGGAGAGTCGCAGGCGCCCGCGCTCGTCGCGGTCGATGAGCTTCACCTTCACCTGATCACCCTTCTTCACGACGTCTTCGGTCTTTTCCGTGCGCTGGTGCCGCATCTCGGAGATGTGCAGCAACGCCTCGGTACCCGGCATGATCTCGATGAACGCGCCGAATGCGGTCGTGCTCTTGACCGTGCCTTCGTACACCGCGCCAACCTCGGGCTCGGCGGTAATTGCGGCAACCATCTGGCGAGCCCGTTCCATCGCTTCGCCACCGACGGCCGCAATGGTCACCGTGCCGGAGTCGTCGACCGTGAGTTCGGCGCCCGTCTCTTCCTGGATGCCGCGGATGGTCTTCCCCTTCGGTCCGATGAGGTCGCCGATCTTCTCGGGATTGATCTGCATCGTGACGATGCGTGGCGCGTACGGCGAGAGTTCCGGCCGTGGCGCCGCCAGCGCCTTCTTCATCTCGCCCAGAATGTGCAGCCGGCCCTCTCGTGCCCGGGCCAGCGCCTCCTTCAGGATCGACAGGTCCATTCCCTCGACCTTGATGTCCATCTGGATCGAGGTGATGCCGGCTTCCGTGCCGGCGACCTTGAAGTCCATGTCACCCAGGTGATCCTCGGTGCCGAGAATGTCGGTGAGGATGGCATACCGTGAACCTTCCTTGATCAGGCCCATCGCCACGCCGGCGACGGCTGCGCGCACCGGCACGCCGGCGTCGAACATCGAGAGCGAACCGCCGCACACCGACGCCATGGACGACGAGCCGTTCGACTCGAGGACGTCCGACACGATGCGGATCGTGTACGGGAATTCCTCGAACGGCGGCAGCACACCCTGCAGCGCCCGTTCGGCCAGGTTGCCATGGCCGATCTCGCGGCGGCTGGTGCCGCGCATGGGCCGGACCTCGCCCGTCGAGAAGGGCGGGAAGTTGTAGTGCAGCATGAAGGTCTTGGTGACCTCGCCCGAGTCCTTGATGGAATCGAGCCGCTGCACGTCGTCGGCGGTGCCTAACGTCGTGGCGACGAGTGCCTGCGTCTGGCCGCGGGTAAAGAGCGCCGAGCCGTGCGCGCGCGGCAGCACGCCGGTATCGATGGAAATCGGGCGCACTTCGTTGGGAGCCCGGCCATCGACTCGCTTGCCGGTGTCGAGCACCTGCGACCGGAGCGCGTTGTACTCGATGTCGCCCAGCAGGTTACCGACATAGCCGGCCCATTCCGGCTTCTCGGCGACGAGCGCGGACGAGACGGCCCGCTTGGCCTCCTCGACCGCCTGGATGCGTGTGTGCTTCTCCTTCTGGTTGATCGCGTCAACGATCCTGGACTCGGCTTCCGCCTTGAGCCGCGTGACCAGGTCGGCGGGAGCCTCCGTCTTCGTCCACGCCATCTTGGGAGTGGAGCCGGCCAGCTTGAGCAGCTCGCGCTGGAATCCGATGATCTCCTTCACCGCAGTGTGGCCGAGGGTCAGCGCCTCGAGCATGTCGGCTTCGGAAGCCTCGATGCAGCCCCCTTCGACCATGTTGATCGAATCGGCCGTCCCGGCAACGACGATTTCCATGTCGCTGTAGCCGAGCTGCTGGAACGTGGGGTTCAACACCCACTTCTCCTGGACGCGGCCGACACGAACCGAGGCGACCGGGCCGTTCCAGGGAATGCGGCTCGATGCCAACGCATACGAGGCCGCTATCAACCCCAACACGTCCGAGTCATTCTCCTGGTCGCCGGAGATGACGTAGACGTAGACCTGCACTTCGTTCTTGAAGCCTTCGGGGAAGAGCGGCCGGATCGTCCGGTCGATGATGCGTGCCGCGAGAATTTCGTGATCGTGCGGCCGTCCTTCGCGTTTGATGAACCCGCCCGGAATCTTGCCGGCGGCGTAGGTCTTTTCGCGATATTCGACCAGCAGGGGGAAGAAACCGAGGGCGGTTTCCTTGTCGCTGACGGTGACCGCGGCCAGGACCATGGTGTCACCGAAGGTGACGACGGCGCTTCCGGCAGCCTGCTTCGCCATGCGCCCGGTCTCGATGATGAGGCGCCGTCCGGCGAAGACTTTTTCGATGCGTTGCATTTTTTTGACTCTCTCTGTTCGCTGCGAGCGGACGCGGTGTGCGCCCGGAGCGTGGGTAAGGGGACGCTACCGGGAAACGCAAAACGCGCGGGCCGAGTGCTCCTGCCCGCGCGAATCCGTTGCCCGATGCGTGTTAGTGGCGGAGGCCAAGATCGGCGATGATCTGGCGGTACCGCTCGACGTCGTTGCGCTTGAGGTACGTGAGCAGCCGGCGACGTTTGCCCACCATCTTGAGCAGGCCCCGGCGGCTGTGGTTGTCCTTGACGTGGCTCTTGAAGTGAGCCGCGAGGTAGTTGATCCGCTCGGTGAGGAGCGCAATCTGCACCGGGGGCGATCCCGTATCCTCGGCGTTCGCCTGGTACTTGGCGATCGTCGGTGCCTTTTCAAAACTCATGACGTATATTCTCCGCGCATCCCGCGTCGCGTGTGTGCTAAGTCCTTTGGAGCACAGCAATTTACTGGCTCCCTAATCCCATGTAAAGGCGTGCCCTGAGTGCCCGAACGCTACCTCGGTCAGACGTTGGGGAAGTACCGGATCGAGAGCTTGCTCGGGTCTGGGGGGTTCGCGTGGGTCTTCAAGGGCTACGACCCCGAGCTGGAAATTCCGGTCGCCATCAAGGTCCTGAAGCCGCAATTCGCTGGTGATCAGGCCGTCGTGGACCGGTTCAAGCGCGAGGCGTCGACAGCGGCCCGCCTCCGCCACCCGAACATCATCAAGATCTACGCGGTGGGCCGGGAGAACGACGCGGTCTTTTTCGTGATGGATTATCTGCCGTCGGGATTGGCAAACCGGCTCGAGAGCACGGCGACGCTGCCCGAGGACTACGTGCTGCGCGTCGGCGTCGACGTGGCCCGCGCACTCGGGTTCGCCCATCGCGAGGGTGTCATCCACCGCGACATCAAGGTCGACAACATCCTGTTCGACACGCACGGGAACGCCGTCGTCGCCGACTTCGGCATTGCCCGCGCCCTGTCCGGCTACACGAACCAGACGGGCACGAACATGGTGGTGGGCACGCCCCAGTATTTTGCGCCCGAGCAGGCCCGGGCGAAGCCGCTGGACGGTCGGGCCGACCTCTACTCGTTAGGTGTGACGCTGTTCCGGGCCGCCACCGGCCGCCTGCCGTTCGAAGGCGAGGACTGGTACGAGATCGCCCGCCAGCACGTGGAGGATCCTGCGCCGCTCGCCCGGACCGTGAATCCCGCGCTGTCGCCGCAGTTCGAGGCGGTAGTCATGCAGTGCATGTCGAAGTCGCCCGACGACCGGCCCGCGACGGGCGAGGTCCTGGCCGACACGATCACGCAGATCCTGCAGATGCGGCGTGATCCGTCGACCGCGAACACGCTGACGGTGCCCTCGACGCCCGACTCCGCGCTGCGTGTCTCGTCAGGCAACGGGGTGATTGCCGCGCCGGCGCCGCGCCGCCGGCTGGCGATGGCATTCGGCGTGGCGACGGTGCTCGTCGCGACGGTGGCCGCCATCCTGGCGCTCCCGTTAGGCAGGCCGGGAACGGTCACGCCGCCGGACACGCTGGCGGTGGACACCGCTGGTGCCACCGACAGCACGGTCGTCATCGGACCGGCCGTCCCGGGGCCGGACACCGGCACTCCAAAGACCACGGTTCCCGGCAAGCAGAACCCGCCTCCTGTGACACCGTCCCGCTTCGGTTCCATCGTCGTCAACGTGCCCCAGGATGCGCAGGTCACGATCAACGACACCGACGCCGGGTTCGGTCCCACCGCCCGCCGCGACAGCCTCCCGCCTGGCCAATACCGCGTTCGCGCCACGTACCCCACGAATCTCGAAAACTGCACCGACGCCCGGCTGACCAGGGTGGTGCAAGTGCGGGCCGGCGTGACCACGCCGATCACCATGAATCCGCAACCATGCGGTCTGCTCGAAATCACGGTCCGCGTTTCCGGCAATACCAGCGTGCCCCGGACATTCTGGTTCGCCATGCAGCCCGAAGGACAACCGAGGCCGAGCGACACTCCACTCGGCCAGGGACCGAAAATATTCAAGGTCGGCAAGTACCGGCTCTGGGTCGGCGCCCCCCAGTGCTCCGACTACGACGACAACATCGAGATCCTTGCCGGCCAGACGTACAAGACCACCGTGACGCTGCTCTGCCCCCAGGGCGACGCCCTGCCTAACGCGAAATCAGCGCCCCGATAACGAAGCCGAAAACCGTGCCGCCCCAGAACGTGATGCCCTTGTACCAGGGCTTGGGCGGTTCCGGCATGACCGCGATGTGTTCGGTGGCGACGCGCGTCGTCTGACCGGTAATCAGCGCCGTAACCAGGCCCGAATCCACGCGCACTACACGGAATTCCGCGACCAGTATATCGCGCCGGCGTGGATCTACCGCGATGCCTGTCATCTCGGGCTTTATCCACCCCGCGTTCCCACGCGGAAAACGGAAGGTCGTGTCTCCGACCTGCGTGATCTCGAACCGTATGCCGCGAAATTGAGCCTGAGCCGTCCCACTTCCCAGCACCAGCCCCAGTCCGAGCACACAGCTCCAGCTCCAGGCTCTCAGCACCCGGCCGGCACTCCTCACCGGAAAATCCCGATCAGCCCCTTCACGTCGTTGAACATCACCAGCGCGAAGAGGAGTGCGATCGCCACCAGGCCAACGCGCATGATGTACTCGCGCGTGCGCGCGCTGAACGCACTTCCCTTGATCCCCTCGGCAACGTTCATCAGGACCTGGCCGCCATCGAGAATCGGTATCGGAAGCAGGTTGAGGACGGCCACGTTGATGCTCAGGAACGCAATCAGTGACCAGAGTGACTCGAGCCCCGACTTCGCCGCTTCGACCGACACCCGGCCGATTGTGATCGGCCCGCCGAGCTGCGAGACGCTGACCTGGCCGCTGAACAGGCCTTTCACGACACGGACCACGGCACCACCCATGTTCCAGGTCGCGTGCCAGCCGGCCACGGCCGATTCACCGAGAGACATCGATTCCCGCGCGATGTTCGTCGTGGAGGCGGCGCCAATCCGGCCAACCTCCTCCGTGGTCCCGATGTCGGTCGTATCCATTCTCAGCTCGGGCGTCACGCGCACGGTGACGCGGCTCCCGCCGCGAACCACATCGATCGCCAGCTCCGAACCGGCCGACTCACTGATGCGTTCCGTGACCTGGGTCCAGCGCTGGACCGGCTGGCCGTTCACGGCCACAATGCTGTCGCCCTTCTGCAGTCCGGCCGCCTCCGCGGGACGCCCGGGGACGATCGAATCGACCACGGCCGGGATGTACGCGCGACCATAGCCCGCGAACAGCCCGGTCGAAACGACAAGAGCCAGGACGACATTCATCGTGACGCCGGCGAGCATGATGATCAGGCGTCCCCAGAGCGGCTTCGACTCGAACCAGCGATCCGCCGGTACCGGTTTCGGGCCGAAGGGAACCATGGCATCCGGGTCCCAATCTTTCGGCGTCGATTCCACCGCATGCGGTTCTCCCGTCACCGTCGGCGACGAACTCGCGCCTACCGCCGGCAGCTTCTGCTCTTCACTCCCGCCTTCGAGGAATGCCGTAGCCTCGTCCTCGCGCGACGCCATCCGGACGAACCCGCCTAACGGCAGCGCCGCGAGCACGTATTCGGTTTCCCCGAACCGCCGGCGCCACAGCGCGGGACCGAATACGATGGAAAACCGCGGCGCGTAGACGCCGAGCCACTTCGCGGCCATGACCGGCCAGCGCCAGGGCCGCTCCGTAGCCGGCT
>CAMPKM010000095.1 GCA_946887155.1 uncultured Gemmatimonadota bacterium | reverse complement strand
CGTGGTCGTCGACAGCGGCGGCCAGGCCCAGGCGGTGAACGTGTACAGCAAGTGCGCACCGCCGCAGATGTTCCGGGATGGCATGGGTGTCGTGGTCGAGGGCCGGTACCATCGCGACGGCGTGTTTCATTCGACGAACCTGATGGTGAAGCATTCCAACGAGTACCGGAAGCCGGAGCACGGAGAGCGTCCGCAGGACATGTACCGGTCACTCCAGAAGGAGTCGGGTACGTGACGCGACTGCTGGGATCGGGATCGCTCCTCGTCGCGTTAGGCGTCGCGGTCTTCGGGGCAATAGCCCTGGTGGTGGGCGCCAGAAGCCGGCGGAGCGACCTGCTGCGGAGCGGCGAGTTGGCTGTCTACGCCGTCTGGGGCCTGGTGACCATTGCCACGCTGGCGATGATCTACGGGCTGGTCGCGCACGATTTCAGCATCCGGTACGTCGCGATGGTGGGCAGTCGCGCCACGCCGCTGTTCTACACGGTCATTTCGCTGTGGGGGGCGCTCGAAGGGTCGATCCTCTTCTGGATCTTCGTGCTCTCGTCGCTGTCGGCGCTGGTGACGTACCAGAACCGCGCGCGCGAGGGCACGCTGGTGCCGTACGCCGGCGCGGTGCTGTTGCTGATCAGTGTGTTCTTCCTGATCCTGCTCGCTGGGCCGGCCAATCCGTTCGGACTGGTGTCGCCCATCCCGCCGGACGGGCCGGGGCCGAACCCGCTGCTGCAGAATCATCCGCTGATGGCGGTCCATCCGCCGCTCCTGTACCTCGGCTACGTGGGCATGTCGGTGCCGTTTGCGTTTGCCATCGGCGCGGTATTGTCAGGCGAAATCGACAACGACGGCTGGATCCGCATAACGAGACGCTGGACGCTCGTCGCCTGGATGTTCCTGTCGGCGGCGATCATTGCCGGCATGTGGTGGTCGTACGAGGTCCTGGGCTGGGGCGGCTACTGGGCCTGGGACCCGGTCGAAAATGCGTCGTTCATTCCGTGGCTGACCGCCACCGCATTCCTGCATTCGGTGATGGTCCAGGAGCGGCGCGGCCTGCTGAAGCTGTGGAACCTCAACCTGATCGTCGCGACGTTTGCGCTCACCATCCTCGGGACGTTCCTGACGCGGAGCGGCGTGTTGTCCTCCGTACACGCGTTTTCCGAGGGGCCGATCGGGATGTACTTCCTGGGCTTCATTGCGGTCGTCCTGATCGCGTCATTCGCGCTCGTGGCGGGAAATTCCGAGCGACTCCGTCCGACGGGCTCGCTCGATGCCGCGGTGTCGCGGGAATCGGTGTTCCTGCTCAATAACCTGTTCCTCACGGCGTTCACGATCACGGTGCTGGTCGGCACGCTGTTCCCGCTCGTCGCCGAAGCCGCTCGCGGCGTGAAGGTCAGCGTGGGCGAGCCGTTCTTCAATCGAATGACGTTGCCGATCTGCGCGGCGCTCCTGTTCCTCATGGGCGTTGGTCCAGCGCTGCCGTGGCGCGTGGCCACGAAGGAAACGATGCGCCGGCAACTCCTGCCGCCGACCGTTGCCGCGGTGGTGGGCCTGCTCGTCAGCCTCGTCATCGGCGTGCGTTCGCCGTACGCGCTCGCGGTCTTTGCGTTCGGTGCGTTTGCGCTCGCCGCCAACGTTCGTGAATTCATCGACGGCGCCATGGCAAGGCGTCGCGCCCACGGCGAGGCGATGCCCATCGCGCTCGGCCGCCTCGTAACGGCCAACCGCCGGCGGTATGGCGGTTACGTCGCCCATCTCGGCATCCTCATCGTCGCGTTAGGCATCGGTGCCTCGTCCACATTCCGCACCGAGCGCGAGGCCACGCTCCGCAAGGGCCAGTCGATGGACATCGGCGCGTTCACCGTGCGCCTCGACGATGTCTTCTACCGCGAAGAGCCGCAGCGCGGCGTCATGGCGGCCGCCGTGACCATCCTGCGCGACGGGCGTGAGGCGGGGCAGATGGAGCCGCGGATGAACTTCTACCCGACCTCGGACCAGCCCATCCCGACACCGTCGGTACGGAGCCGGCCGGCGGGTGATCTCTACATCAACCTGCAGGCGTTTGCCGAAGACGGATCGACGGCAACGCTCCGCGTCATCAGCGAGCCGCTCGTTCCTTGGATCTGGGCCGGCGGCATGATCGTGTGCTTCGGCGCCATCGTCTCGCTGACTGGTGGACGGCGCGAAACAGCGCCAGCCGCGGTTCGCGTTCGTCCGGGAACCGCCACACGGCCGGCCCCCGTTGCGCTCGGCGAGGAGGGCGCGCGATGAACTGGAAGCGTGCCGGCCTCGCGATCGGGCTTTCGCTGCCGGTGATCGGCTTGCTCGCGTTCGGCCTGACGAGAGACCCGACGGTGATCGACTCACCGCTGCCCGGGAAGCCGGCACCACCGTTCGCACTGTCCGTGTTTGCGCCGGGGGAAGGGAAGTCGGCGCTGGCGGTGGGTGACACCGTCAGGCTCGCCGACCATAGCGGCAAGCTGATCGTCCTGAACTTCTGGGCCTCCTGGTGCCTGGCGTGCCGAGATGAGCACGAGGACCTGTCGACCGTTGCCCGCGAATACCACGACCGCGGCGTCAGGTTTTATGGCTTGCTCTACAACGACCAGGCGTCGTACGGCTTGAAGTGGATCGAGGAGATGGGCGGGCAATCCTATCCGTCTCTTCTCGATCCGCGCACGCGAACGGCGATTGACTACGGTCTCTATGGCGTTCCCGAAACGTTTTTCGTCACCGGCGATGGCCGAGTGGCGTACAAGCACATCGGCGCCATTTCCGCGTCCGTGTTGAAGCAGAAGCTCGATTCGCTCATCAAGCAAGGAGCAGGCGCGCCATAATGCGTTTCGCACGCGCATTGTTCGCGGTTCTCCTGTTCGCCGGCGCGGCGTGCGCATCAGCCCAGGTCGACAGCGCCGGAACTCGACCGTTGTCGCCATCGGATTCGGTGGCTCTCGCAGCGGCGACCACGTCGCTCGCGTCGGAGCTTCGCTGCCCGGTCTGCCAGGGGAATTCGATTCAGGATTCGCCGTCTGAACTCGCGCAGCAGATGCGAAGTGTCGTTCGCGACCAGCTTCGTTCGGGAAAGACGCCTGACGAGGTGCGTGCCTACTTCGTCGACAAATACGGCGAGTGGATTCTCCTCTCACCGCGCGCCGAGGGATTCAACCTGGTGGTCTACATCATTCCGTTCGTGGCCATCCTGGTCGGCGCGTTTGTCGTCTGGCGAACGGTGAAGCGCTGGACCGGCAAACCGCCCGGACAGTCTGCTGAGTCCGTGTAGGCAAAACGCCGACAGGCAACGGACGTCACCTGGTGTATTCACTGAATGTGTAGCATGTCGCTCTGCCGCTTTCAGTGAGGTGAACCATGACCACGACCGCGATCGAACGAACACAGGCGGAGACCGCCCTGGCGTCTCGCGATCCGACGAACCTCGGACCAATCCTCGTGGCGAGCGATGGCTCCGACGCCTCGACCGCCGCGCTGCGCGCTGGTGCCCTGCTCGAGCAGCGCACGGGCGCCGAAGTCGTCGTGCTTGCGGTCCTCGAGGGATTGCCGGTGGTCGCGGCCGACTTCGGCATGATCGTGCCTCCGATCGAATCCAGCGATGCGCGGCGCTCGAGCCTCATGGAGCGTGTCCGGAACCAGGTCACGGAGATCGCGGCCCGCGCACGCGAGTGGAAGATCGAGGTGCGCGACGGGGATCCCTCGCAGACGATTGCCCGAACAGCGCGCGAGCTGAAGGCACGCGTCATCACCATCGGCCTCGGGCATCATCAACTGCTCGACCGGCTCTTTGGCGGCGAAACCGCGCTGCACGTGCTTCGTCAGGCGCGCACGCCGGTGCTGGCGGTACCGGCTGACTTCGACACGCTGCCCGAGCGGTTGCTCATCGCCATGGATTTTTCGCCCGACAGCATCAACGCCGGCCGCATCGCCGTTCAACTCTTTGACACGGTGACATCGGTGCATGTCGTGCACGTCGCACCGAAGCTGGAGCTGCAACCCGATGCCTTCGCGGCCTGGATGACGATGTTCCGAGAAGGCGTTGGACCAGGCTTCGAGCGCGTCAGGCAGGAACTCGCGTTGCCGGCAAATGTCTCGTACGAAACCGAAACGCTCCCCGGGAAGCCGTCACGGGAGTTGCTCGAGTTCGCCGACCGGAACGGAATGGACCTCATCGTGACGGGCAGCAGCGGCGCCGGTGTCGTCGACCGCATTCTCGTGGGCAGCACGGCCACCGGCATCCTGCGCGGTGCGAAGTGCGCGGTGCTCGCGGTCCCTGCCAGTGGCGAGGATCGCCAGACGTGGCGGACGTTGGGTGAGGGTTCCACGGTAGCGCGTGACGACTGGGCCAGTGCGCTGGAGACGTTCACCCGACAGAACCAGGGCCGGCTGGCATCACTCGAGGTCGATGACCCGGAGTTCGGTGCCCAGGCGCAGGAACGGGACTATCCGTTCCTGGGCGCATCCTGGGACCATAACGACGAGCGGATCCAGATCATGCTCGGCGACTTCCAGGCGACCGGTCGCCACCTGACACGCGGCATCGGCGGCGTCACCGGAGTCGATATCGTCCGCGACCAGGCCGGACGCGACCGCCTGCTCCGCGTGAAGCATGGAGACGGGCAGACCATCCTGACGCTGACGCGTTAGGCGCCGGGCGTCCCGCGCCGGACCGCGTGATGTAGCGCAATGCCGCCACCCAGGCGGCGCTGGACCGAGGCCACGGTGAATCCGGCCCGGTCCAGCTCTGCCGTGAAGCCGGCCGCGGTGGTGAAGTGTGCAATGGACCTGGCGATGTACCCGTAGGCCATCGGCTCGCGATGCCACCACCATCCAACGGCGCGTCCCGCTACGGCCAGCCAGCCCAGGAATGACGCGCGCCACGGAGCGAACGTCGGCAGATAGAAGTCCAGCGTGTAGAGATGGCCGCCCGGCCTGATGACACGAGCGAGTTCCAGAAGGGACCTGCGCCAGTCCGGTGTGTTGCGTAACGCATAGCCGGCGGTGATGGCGTCGAGCGAAGCGTCGGCAAAGGGAAGGGCGCTGATGTCACCGGCCGCGATCGACACCTTCGCTGCGGCGGTGATGTTGCCGCGTGCACGCTCGAGCATCTGAAGCGAAACATCGGTACCGACGATCTGCAGGTCCGGCCGCAGACGGCGCAACGCGAACGCGAGATCACCGGTGCCCGTGGCCACGTCGGTCACGATGCCGTGCGCCGGCGCTGTCGCTTGCGCCATTTCGACCAGCGAGCGCTTCCAGCCACGATCCATCCCGAACGAAAACGTCCGCGTGAAGTCGTCGTACCGCGGCGCGATCAGGTCGAACATCGGCGTAACATAGGACTGCCGCAGGACTGGATCGGCGAGGTGCCGCTCCAGGTCCAGGTCCTTCAGCGAAACCGGTTTCTCTGTTTTCAATCGGATTGTTTTGGGCTGTTCCATGGTCCACTCTGCACCCAGCATTCTGCATCGGGTAGCTTACTGCTCCCGCTCGTCACCCGTCGGCCCCGCAACGGTGTCCATTTTTTCCTCACAACCTTCCGGATCCCTCGCAACGGTAACGGCTGAACAGGCGGTTCCAGCCGAATCGACGCCGGTGGAGGGGGAGCTCTGGGCTGTCATCCTCGCCGGGGGCATCGGTTCGCGATTCTGGCCGCTGTCCTCGCCGGCACGGCCGAAGCAGGTCCTGGCGCTCGTCAGCGACAGTCCGTTGATCGCCGAAGCCGTGTCGCGCCTCGAGCCGCTCGTCCCGGTCGAGAGAATTCTGGTTGTCACGAGCCTGGACATCGCCGGACAGATTCGGGCGGCCATTCCGAACGTGCCGGACCGGAACATCCTCGTCGAGCCGCACCCGCTCGGAACGGCGGCATCGCTCACCTGGGCGGCCGGCGAGATCCGCCACCGTGCGGGTCCCGACAGTGTGTTCTTCTGCCTGCACGCCGACCTCGCCGTCTCGTTCGTCGACGCGTTTCGGCACGTGTTGCGCGAAGGGGCGCGCATCGCATCGGCGTCGGATGTGCTGGTCGCGGTCGGCGTGAACAGCACGCGCGCCGAAACCGGCTTCGGATACCTGTTGCCCGGGTTACCGCTGAACGCTGATCGTCCACTCGCGGAAGGGGGGGCGTGCCAGGTGATTGCGTTCGAGGAGAAGCCGGCGCGGCCGCGCGCGGAGGCGCTCGTGCGCGAGGGCGCGCTCTGGAACAGCGGCATCTTCGTGTGGCGGACCCGGGTCATCCTGCAGGAGGTCGAGCGCAATTGCGTGGAAGTCTCCGATTCGCTCGACTGTCTCGACACGCGCGATCATGACGCGTTCGTCAGGCAGGTGCGATCGATTTCCCTCGAGCGCGGGCTCCTCGAGCGATGCCACAATAACCTCGTGGTGGTTCCAGGCGAATTCGGCTGGGATGACGTCGGTACGTGGGGCGCGCTCCGGCGCGCGCGCGAGCTCGACGACACCGGCAATGGCGCGTCCGGGCGTTCGCATTTCGTCGACGCGAGCGGGAATGTCGTCCACGCCGAAGGCGCGGCGGCGGTCCTCTACGGCGTCGACGGGCTCCTCGTGGTCACCCTGCCCGGGCTCACCTTCGTCACGACCGTCGAGCGGGCGGCCGAGCTCACGCCGCTGCTCGATTCGCTCCCGGCCGACCTCCGCCGCGGCGCTCCGCCCGGCGCCGAAAGCGCCTAACGCCGTTCCCGTGAAACGCGCTTGCCGATACCGCCGTAGGATCAGTCCATGACGGCGCCGACGCCTCCCGCCCCTCGACAGTCGTACTGGGACCAGACGCGCTCGCCACGCTACAGCCTCACCTTCGCCATCCCGCTGCTGCTGGCGTACGAAGCGCTGGCGCTGGTGTTGAACCAGGGAACCGGCAGCGGCATCCGCAACGGCGCCGACGTCCTGCTGCGCAGCCTGGCCGCCGCACTGCTCGGTGACCGCGGACCGTTCCTGTTCGGAGGCTTGGTCGCGCTCGCGCTGATGCTGCTCGCCTGGCGCGATGCGCGCCGCTCGTCCGGATCGCTGCGACCACGATACTTCGTGCTGATGCTGCTCGAGTCGGCCGTGCTGGCGATTGCGTTCGGTTTCGTCGTTGGTATCATCACGGCCCAGTTGCTGAACGCGCTGCCATTGCTGGCCATGGGGCAGCTCGAGCAGATGAGCTGGCCGGTGGTGTTCATGATTTCGTTAGGTGCCGGCCTGTACGAGGAGATCGTCTTCCGCGTCCTGCTGGTCGGCGCATTGCTCTTCCTCGGCAAGACCGTCCTCGGCTGGGGAAAGGTCCCCGCGACGACCTTCGCGGTCATCGTCGGTGCGCTGGTATTCTCTGCATTCCATTACATCGGTCCATACGGCGATCCGATCGAGGCTCCCTCGTTCATCTTTCGCACGGTTGCTGGCCTGGCGTTCAGCGCCCTGTACGTCCTCCGCGGCTTTGGCATCACCGCGTGGACGCACGCCCTCTACGACGTCTTCCTGCTGGCGGCTCGCGGCTCCTGACCGGCGCCGGTTCGTCCGGTATTTTTCGACAGGTTCGCGCGGACGTCGCGCGCCGGGAACCTTTCATGCCGAGTTCATGACCCGCTGCCTGCTGATGCTGACCGCCATCGTCATGGCGTGTGCCCGTGCCGGCGCTCCATCGGCGACTCCCGCCGCCGTCGCGGCGACGGCCAGCGTCGATCGGACGCGAATGCTGCTCACCGCGCTCGCGCATGATTCGATGGAAGGCCGTCGGGTGGCCAGCGCCGGAGAAGCGCGAGCAGCCCGCTTCATTGCCGCACAGATGCAGGCGTCGGGCATCCAGCCAGCGGGCGATGACAACGGCTGGTTCCAGCGGCTGCCGCTCATCACGACAACCATCCGTTCCCGATCATCCTCCGGGGCCGTCGCCGACAGCGAACGCCTGGTGCTCCTGCCCTCGTTTGGCGGGCTCGACACGGTGCCGGCGGATCGCCGCCTGACGAGTGTCAACGTACTGGGCGTTCTTCGCGGCTCCGATCCGGCGCTCGCGTCGGAAGTGGTGATCCTCGGCGCTCACTTCGACCACACCGGCATCGAGACCGGCGCCACCGGCGACTCGATCAATAACGGCGCCGATGACGACGGGTCGGGAACGGTTGCCGTGATGGAGGCGGCCCGGATCATCGCCGCCGGTCCGCGTCCGAAGCGCACGATCCTGTTCGCCGCGTTCACGGGGGAGGAGTCCGGTACGTTAGGCGCGAGATGGTACGTGCAGCATCCGATCGTTCCCATCGAGCGCCATGTGGCGGACATCCAGGTCGAAATGATCGGCCGTCCGGACAGTTCGGCCGGCGGTCCCGGCAGGGCCTGGCTCACCGGGTTCGATCGATCGACCATGGGCAGCACCATGGTCGCAGCCGGGCTACCCGTCCAGGCGGACAAGCGGCTCGAGTTCAACTTTTTCGAGCGCAGCGACAACATCACCTTCGCCCGACTCGGCATCGTCGCGCACACGCTGTCGTCCTACAACATGCACGAAGACTATCATACGGTGAACGACGAGGTCGAGCGAATCGATTTCGCCCACATGACGCAGATGATCGACCTCATCGCCAACGCCGTGCGCACGATCGCCAACGGGCCGAGGCTGGAATGGAATCCTGGAGGAAGGCCGTAGGATTGACGATTGACGATTGACGATTGACGATTGACGATTGACGATTGACGATT
>CAMPKM010000094.1 GCA_946887155.1 uncultured Gemmatimonadota bacterium | reverse complement strand
GAACCATCGTCGGGCGACGCCATCGAACGGTTGACCGGCGCACTTGGCGGCGGTCCGATCACGAGACTGTTCGTACGAGTCGGGAATGCGACGGTACTGTTGCCGGTCGATCGAGTGACACGACTGGAAGCTGATGGGGACTATGTCGTTGCGCACGCGGGCAGCACTCGCCACCTGCTTCACCTGTCGCTCAGCAGCCTGGCCGCACGCCTCGACCCGCGGCGATTCGTCCAGGTTCATCGTGCGCACGTCGTGAACCTCGACCATGTGAGTGCATTCAAGCGCGATGCGCGCGGCAATCTCGAGGCGGAACTCGAGGATGGGACGCGCGTCCCGGTCAGCCGTGCTCGCGCCCAGGATTTGCGGAGCTTGCGCCGATGATCGCACGCCGTATCGTTGGTTTCCACCAGGACGCGCATGAGGACTGGGTTGCCGACCTCGAATGCGGCCACTCGCAACACGTGCGGCACGACCCACCCTGGCAGAATCGCCCGTGGGTTGTCACAGCGGTCGGTCGGCAGTCCCACATGGGCACGATCCTGTATTGCGTCCTGTGCGTGGGAAAGGAACCTTCCGCCGAGCCGCCGGAGCGCAACGCGCCTGAGAGCGAGCGCGGAGAATGAACTGTGGCGACGCTGCTCTCGACAATTTCCCCGAAATCCAGTGCGTAATCTTCTGCTCGTAGGAACCGGCGGCTTTCTTGGATCAGTGGCGCGCTACCTGCTTGGTGGTCTCGTGCTGCAATCCACCGGTGCCGCGCGATTCCCGTACGGAACGCTGGTGGTCAACGTGACCGGCTGCCTGGCGATCGGGGTGATCGCAGGGTTGGCCGAACGCGCCAGTCTCTTCACACCGGCCACGCGGTTGTTCCTGATGACCGGATTCCTTGGTGGGTTCACGACGTTTTCGGCGTTCGCCTATGAGACCATCTTCCTCGCACGAGAGCACGCATGGGCGAGCGCAATCGGCAACGTGCTGGCCCAGGTGGTACTGGGCCTCATCGCCGTCGTGGTCGGCTACAGGCTCGCTGGCCTGGTCGGGACATGAGGTGGCCGCGCACAGCGAGATACTGCCTGAATCCACCACATCCTTCAGCGGTCCAAGGGTCGTATCAACTGTCCGCGTGCATGGCCTCACTCGCCTGGATGGCGAAGATCCGCCGCGCGGGTACGAGACAGGAACCTATTCCGACGAGCAGAACGATTCCCGCTGAAAATCCAAGCGCGACCACCAGTGAGTGCGATATCGACCTGACCCCGGGCAAGGGACCGGTCAGCTCGAAGACGGCGCGAGCGGCAATCGGCAGGCCGATCATCGCGCCCAACCCGATCTGCACCAGGGAACGTTTCAGGATCGTCGCCAGCAATGCATGACGAGGTGCACCAAGGGCGGCACGGATGCCGATCTCACGCGTTCGCTCGGATACGGAGAGGGACAACATGGCGTACAGGCCGGACGCCGCCAGGGCGACCAGGACGCCGACCAGCATAACGAGTCCCGCGGCGAGCCCCATCACGAGATACCAGTCGCCCTGTCGCACGTCACTGAGGACCGACGCCTTTCCCATCACGAGATCTGGCTCGACCGCCATCCCGAGTTCCCGGACGCGGCGGATAAGGCTGGCGGGTGGCATCACCGTGTGTACGGCCAATTGCATCGGGTTGATGGTTCCCGGCGCGGCCGGCACGTACACAGCTTCGCCCCGGTCGGCATTCACCACGTTCACGCCCAGGGGACCGACGACGCCGACGATCTCGTACCAGGACGCACTGTCGCTGGAGAGCGCCGACAACCGCACGCGCCGGCCGATCGGTTCGCGTCCACCAAGTGCACGCTCAGCAAACGCGGCGTTCACAATCGCGACGCGCGTTCCTTCGTCCACGTCCTTCGGCTGAAAATCGCGTCCGCTGAGGATCGGCGTCCCGAGGGCACCCAGGAAGTCCACGTCGATGCGCGCGAGTCGCGTCCACCGCACCGTGCCATCCAGTTTCCCTTCGCCGTCCAGCTCGTAAGGTCGCGATCGGTGCTCCATGCGCGGAAGGGCGTCACCTACGGCCACGCGCCTGACGCCGGGCTCCCGTTCGATGGCCGCGACGAGTTCGCGCTGGGCCGCTGCCAGTTGCAACAGCGACCGCCCCGCGTCGTCTTCCGCCGCCTCGTTGCGTGCACCCTCCGGCAGGCGAAACTCCACTGCCAGGTACTCTGAGGCCGGAATACCGGTCGCACGATTTGCCGTCTGCAGATCCGTGGCGTGACGGACGACCGCAAACGCCATTCCCACCGCCGCGACCGAGACGGCGAGATCAGCCACGACCAGCGCACCGGTCACCTTTCCAAAGCGAACCTTCGATGCGCCGCCGATGTTCTGCGAGATCGTGCGACCGGTAATGACGATTGCCGGCAGGACGCCGGCCACGGTCGCGCTGACGGCCGCGAACGCAACCGCACTGACCGCCGTCGCGCGCGTCAGGTCCAGCGACAGCCAGTACGGCAGCGCCGTCGCACCCGCCAGTCCGGCGATGTTCACGTGATCGAGCGCCCAATCAAACAACAACACGCCGACACCCGCCGCGATGACGGCAAGCAGCAGGGTTTCGACAAAGATCTGCGATACGATGCGCGCCCGGCTCGCACCGAGTGCGGTGCGAATCGCCAGCTCTCGAAGCCGTGTCGCGGTGCGCGCGAACACCAGCATGGCGACGTTGCTGCACGCGACCAGCAACAAGGCGAACATCAAAGCCTGCACGAAGCGGAATTCAGGCAAGCTGGCCAGTCCACCGGCGGGTAGACCAAGATACAAGAGACCGAATGGCACGATTTCCGCTCGCAGCCTCGCCCGCTCCTCGTTTGTGCCTGGCAATGGTGGCCGCCCCTCTGCCGATAGCTCCGCCTGCGCCTCCTGCGTCGACACACCATCCGCCAGCCGGCCGATCACTTGCACGTTCATCCGGCCTTCGAGACGACTGACCGGTGAAAGGCGAAGGGGCAGCCACAGCGCTTCATTCGTGGGAAACGCAAACCCATCAGGCATCACGCCCACTACCACGTGCAGGGTGCGCCCAATGCGAATGGTACGACCCAGCACGCCAGGATCCTGGCCGAAGCGCGTTGACCAGATGCCGTGGCCGATCACGACGACATTCGGCGCAGCGTCCGCAAAGTCATCCGCCTCCAGTGCTCGGCCTAACGAGGGGCGGGCTCCGAGCAGCTGAAAGACGGAAGATGTGAGTTGTGCACCGGCGACCAGAACGGGCTGACCACCGGCGGCGGCCACGTTGTAGGTCGACGTCCGGAAGGCGCCGAGCGCCGAAAAGCTGCGGAGCGACTGCGACCAGAACGTGAAGTCGCCATCCCAGGCCGGTGCGACCGCTGACGACAGGGGATCCCAGTGCCGAATCGCCCGTACCCGGTCCGCCGCATCGCCGGGGAGCGGTGCCTCGAGCACCCGTGCGAGGTGCGACGGTGCCAGTCCCACCGGAATACCGACGGCGAGTGCGAAGATGGCCGCCAGGTTGAGTATCGGATGCTTCGGCAACATGCGAAGTGCCAGCTTCACGTCGAGCCACGAGAAGCGCAGCGGCGCGAATGACGACAACCCCCTGGCGGCGCGCGCGTCCGCCCGATGGGTCCCTTCATGACCGAACTCACGGCGCGCCCGTTGCATTGCCGCGTCAGGCGCCAACCCCTCCTGCACCAGGGCCTCGGCGCGCGCGTCCAGATGATGGCGAAACTCCTCGCGTATCTCGAGCTCCACCTCGGTGCGATGCAGCAGTGCGCGGTAGAGCGAGCGCGTACGCGCCAGCCACCCCGACACGGAGGTCCAATCCGGCACGCGGCCCATTTCAGATCTCCTGGGGAGTGGCATTGAGCGACAACGCGATCGCATCGGCGAGACGCTGCCAGCTGCCCTGCTCCTGCTCGAACTGTCGGCGCCCAAGCGCCGTGAGCTGATAGAATCTCGCGCGCCGATTGTTGGCTGATGTGCCCCAACGACTTCTGATCCATCCGTTCCGTTCCAGCCGGTACAGGGCAGGGTACAGCGCGCCCTGTTGGACGAGGATGGCGCCGCCGGAAATCTGCTGAATGCGCATCAGTACTCCGTATCCGTGGACGTCGCCGAGCGATATGGCCTTGAGAATGACCAGATCGAGGTTGCCAGGCAGCAATTCCGCGGACCGCGCCATCGGTTCTCCTATGCGGGATAGGAGAAGCTGTACGCTTTCTCCTATTCCGTCAAGGAGAGACGCCATGTTCGGAGACGTTTTGCGCTCCGTGCGTTAGCCGGGGAGACGGGAACAGGAGTCTGCATCCCCCGGTACGCAGCACGTCCAAGTCGTGTCCATCATATCCATGGTCGGAGATTCGAATGCACCGCGCCTTTCTTGCAACGATCGCCATGACGTGCTCCATGTTCGCCAACAGCGGCCGGGCTCAAAGTCCCGGGGCCGCCGTGCCGATCGAGGCGCCGCTGGAACGCCAGTTCGCTGGCGACCTGACTGTCCTGCATGACAAGATCGTGGCGCTTGCCCAGGCGATTCCCGCGGAAAAGTACTCCTGGCGTCCTGGTGCTGGCGTGCGCAGCATCTCGGAAGTGCTCATGCACGTCGCCGGCGAATGGTTCTACATGTGTCCACTGGCCGTTGCCGCGAAGCCGCCAGCCGACTTCGGCCCTCCTAACGAGCGGATGCGAGCCCTGGAACAGATCATCGACAAGCCCGAAATCGTTGCGCAGCTCGGCACGTCCTGGGCCCATTGCCGTGGGGCACTGGACTCCATTGACCCCACTCGCCTGATTCCGGAATTCCTCCCGGCCCGAATGGGGTTTCCGAGAGTTGCGCTGCTGATCTCGGGCGATCAACATGAGCATCTCGGCCAGCTCATCGCGTATGCGCGGTCAGTCGGTATCGCACCACCCTGGAGCAAGTGAGCGTGTACCGTGACGTCGTCTGTGCATGATTCCGTCGCGCGACTTCGTCATATAGCCTCCCAACAGTGGTCGACCAACTGACTGTCACGTTTCCGTACCTCCCAAGGGAACACGCGGAAGCGCTCATGCAGGCTCGAGCGGGACGAAGGGTACGGTCGTGGTTGCGATTGTGCGGAAGCATCATTGGAGCGGGCGGATTCATCGATCCCGTGCTGCGCGCCGTCGTCGGTGAGCCCGTGCTAACGGCCATGCTCATTACCAATGACCTGCCGATTGTTGTTCTCGGCGCGTTCTGGATCTGGGGTGCACCCGCATTGCTCACGTCAGTTAACGCCAGGCAACTGCGTCGTGTGCGCTCAGGTGACGCGGGCGAGTTTGAAAGTCTGACGTTCACCGCAGCCGGCTTTTCTCCGTCCTCGGAATGGTCGAAGCCAATGCCTTGGTCGTTCGTGGATGACGTTATCGAAACGAAGCGATTTCTGTTGATCTATCATGGGTACTCAAAGGAGCCGTATTACATTCCAAAACACGCACTATCCACGACAGATCTGAATCAACTGAAGGACGTGATGCGAGAAAATCTCAAGTCTTCAGCGCAACGCCATCTGCCAGAGGCGTCGGAGAGGAACACGGAGGCAGGAGATGAGTGAGGTTTCACTGAGCCAGGTTGTTCACCGGTGGTACACCCGCCCGGTCTTCTTCGTCACTGACGTGAATCGCGCCGCCCGCTTTTACATCGAGATGCTCGGGTTCGAAAAGGGCTGGCACTCGGAGGATGGTGCGGGGAAGATCTGCCAGGTCAACCATGGCGAGTGTGAAATCATCCTTTGTGAGGACGAAACGCGCCGCGATCGGGGACGGCTGTTCATCGAACTGACGTCGGAAGCACTCGCCGATCTTCGACGCGAGTTCGCCGAACGTTCCGTTCCCAGCACCGAGACATGGTGGGGGTACGACACCGTCCAGGTCGACGATCCTGACGGCAACGAGCTGTTCTTCCCAAAGCCTGATTGAGCGAGGCGGTCGAGGCGACCTCGCTCAAGCTGTCGCCGGGCGTGGCCACCACTTGCGTGACTTCACGCGATTGAGCATCAGGTCAAGACACAGGCCGACAGGCACTCCCGCGAGCACGTACATCAGTGGCTCGATCGAGGCGCGGTATCGATAGTAGAGCGGGGCGGAGAGTGTGTATGGGATTACGTAGAGCAGTATCAGGCCGCCAATGATCCAACCGCGTCGCCTCCGCATCGCAATGAGCGCCCCGATGAATGCGAGCAATGTCACTGGCCGAAAACCAGGCCAGTTACCCCAGAAGAATCCGTATGCTTTAGCGATTCCCAGACGAATCGCGACGCCCGGGTGCTCGCGAACGAAGTCGATCGACTGATCGCGCAAAACAGCATCCCGCTCGGCTTCATTCAGGCGACCATAATCGTCAGGTCCGCTCGCCCTGCCTGACGCCAGTGAAAAGTCCCTCAGTTCTCGCCAGCGCTCACGATGCGTCATCCGAGACACGGCCTCGCGGGCGCTGCGAGCGGTCCAGGGTGGGGATGACCATCCTGGACCGAGATCGAGATCCGGACGGATCGTGTGGGCCGCCGCCGGCAACGCGTAGTGCAGGTTCTGCCCCAGTCCGGTCCGCACCGGGACGATCTCGCCGAACGCTCGGTAATTCCGAACTGTCCACGGCAGGACCACCACCAATGCCGCCAGCAGGACGACGATTCCGTTCGCCCATCGGTTCGTGGTCACAACGCCATTTGACGCCACGATCGCCACGACGGCCGCAAACGGCAGGAAGAGCAGCGTCCCCGCGTGCGTCAACGCCAATGTGCCGAGCAGGAGACCGAGAACGGCACCGCGACGCAACGTTGGACGCTCGAGCATAACGAGAAGGCTCAAGGCCACCAGCGCAATGAGTGCCGCGGCCAGCGCCGAGTTACCGAGGTACCACCGCAGCTCTTCCTTCCCGGCGGGAGCGGCGGCAAGTGCAATTGCTGCGACGGCCCCGCCTGAAGAACTGCCGAGTCGCCGGCCGATGGCGAACACGACGACACAACAGACGGCGAACCACAGGTAGTTGAGCAAGACCAGGAGCAGCTTGCCGTGTTCGGGCAAGGCCCGGAAGGCCAGAGCCATTACACCGGTCTGGACAGGCTCCACCCAGGCCGTCGGGTGCAGCGCATTGTCGTACGGTCCGAGCCAGCTATCGGTGGACGCGAACGTGTATCCGTGTCCCTTTGATAGCGGTTCGGCGATCCACTCGAACTCGTAACCACGGGCGTTCACCCACTGTCCGTCCACCAGGTGGCGAGCGTGCCAACCGAGCGCCAGAAGCACGACCACTCCGAGGCCCCAAAGTCCACGCGGTGACTCCAGGCCGCCGGCGAAACGTGCGACGACGTCTCTGACGCGGCTTGTACGCGGCGTGATCATGCGCTTCGATGTTGATTTGGTGGACTCGGGGGACCTCACTGCATCAATGTCGATCTGGAGATGTGGTCGCGCGAGGACCTCCCCAAATTCGGCCCATCGCGATAATCCCTCATGTCCCCGACAAAAGAAGTGTCTTCCGCCATAACCCATGGATTCCGCGGCCTCGGCCTTTCCCCGAAACTGCTGGATGCACTGAGTGCCCTCGGGTATGAAGAGCCGACGCCCATTCAGCGCGAAGCCATACCGCCACTGCTCGAGGGTCGTGACCTGCTCGGGCAGGCGGCGACCGGCACCGGCAAGACGGCTGCCTTTGCCCTTCCGCTCCTGCAGCGAATTCACGATGAAGGTCGTGGCGGGGCCGAGTCGCGACGAGCGAGGTCGCTCATCCTGGTTCCGACGCGCGAGCTTGCGATGCAAGTGGCCGAAGCAATCCACAAATACGGTCATGCGGCGTTCGGCACCTGCGTCGTCCCGGTATATGGTGGACAAGCGATCCAGCAGCAGCTTCGGGCGCTGAAGCGGGGCGTCGACGTCGTCGTTGCAACGCCAGGACGCGCCTTGGACCACATCAAGCGCCGAACCCTCGAGCTGACAGAGGTCCGGTTCGTGGTGCTCGACGAGGCCGACGAAATGCTCGACATGGGTTTCGCCGAGGATCTCGAGGCGATACTCCAGGCGGTTCCAGCCAAGCGACAGATCGCGCTGTTGTCGGCAACGATGGCACCGCGCATCGCCGCGCTGGCCGAAGCGCACCTGAAGGATCCGGTGCGGGTCACCATTCGTGCGGACAAGGCCACCATGGGCGCCGTGCCCAGGGTTCGGCAGACCGCGTATATCGTCGGACGCCAGCACAAGCTCGCTGCGCTTGGACGCGTGCTGGACATGGAGGACCCGTCCTCGACCATCGTGTTCTGTCGCACGCGGGGAGAAGTGGACGAACTCGCCGAATCGCTTGCCGCCCACGGGTATGGAGCGGCCGCGCTGCACGGGGGTCTCTCGCAGGAGCAGCGCGACCGGGTGATGAAGCGCTTTCGTGACGGGAGCGTCGAGTTGCTGGTCGCCACGGATGTCGCAGCCCGCGGGCTCGACATCGAGGCCGTGTCCCACGTCGTCAACTACGACGTTCCGTCATCGCCGGACGCCTACGTGCATCGCATCGGCCGGACGGGGCGGGCGGGACGAGCGGGCGTCGCCATCACGTTCGCAGAGCCGCGAGAGCAGCGTTTCCTGGAGAACATCGAACGGCTGACCAAACAGAAGATCGCGACCGAGCGCCTTCCCACGATTGTCGACCTTCGCGCCCGCCAGCTCGACCTGACGCGCGCCGCCATCGAAGAGGCGTTAGGCACCGGCGACGCCGGGGACGATCGCATGG
>CAMPKM010000093.1 GCA_946887155.1 uncultured Gemmatimonadota bacterium | reverse complement strand
TGTGCTGCTGCACCTCGGCCACGACCCTGATCGGGTCACCGGTGTCGGACGTGCCGGTGATCTCGAGGGCGTTGTACAGTTCGGGGAGGTGACCGGCCTCGAACTCGACGTCGAGCACGGGGCCGATGATCTGGACGATCTTGCCGATGGTTGCGGTTGCAGTCATTTCCGGGGGACGAGAGCTGGGGAGCTGGAGCTATTCAAGGGCCGCGGCACCACCAACGATCTCCGCGATTTCCTGGGTAATCCCTGCCTGACGAGCGCGGTTGTACGTGCGCGTCAGCGTATTCATCATCTCACTGGCATTGTCGGTCGCGTTCTTCATGGCCGTGCGCCGGGCGCCCTGTTCACCGGCCGCCGTCTCGACGAGCGCGCGATACACGGCGTTGCGCACGTACGAGGGCAGCAACTCCGTCAGAATGTCCTCCGCCGACGGCAGCAACAGGTAATCCGGCAGTGGACCACTGCGCTTCGGCGGCTCGACCGGGAGCAGGCGTTCGGTTGTCGGCGGCGTCGAGATGGCGGATCGGAACTGGGCGAACACGACGTAGACCGCGTCGAGGGCGCCCGCCACGAAGTCCGTCATCAACCCATCCACCAGCGACGCGGCGTCGGCGGCACCCGGACGATCCGTAATGTCGGTGCGCTGCGTGGCCATGGCCTGCGCGACGTACTTGAAGTAACCGATCCCTTTTCGACCGACGACGTGCAGCTCGACCTCGGTCCCCGCGCTGCGCAACTTCGCCAGCAGCGTGCGCGCTTCCCGGATCAGGTTGGCGTTGAACCCGCCGGCGAGCCCGCGATTCGACGTCAGCAGGATCACGGCTGCCTTCCGCGCCCGTTCCGGCTGCCGGAGCAGCGGGAACCGGTCGGCCAGCTCGGGCGAATACAAGCCGGCGATCACTTCGCCTAACGCGCGGGCATAGGGACGGGCCGCGGTGACGCGATCCTGCGCGCGCTTCATGCGCGACGTGGCCACCAGCTCCATCGTCCGCGTGATCTTGCGGGTGTTTTCGACCGTCTTGATCCGGCGCTTGAGCTCTCTGCCCTTAGCCATTTATTGATTGACGATTGACGATTGACGATTGACGATTGACGATTGGTGATTGGATTACTTCGACGCGAACTTCCGGTATTCGTCGATCCCGCGGCGCAAGGCGGCTTCGGTTTCCTTCGAGATCGCCTTCTCGGTGCGCACCGCGTTGCCGACCTGCGGGAACTTGGCGGCCATGAATTCGTGGAAACCTGTTTCCCACGCCTTCAGGTCCTTCACGGCGATGTCGTCGAGGAAGCCGTTCGTCACCGCGAACACCGTCATGATCTGCTGTTCGACGGGCACCGGCTGGTACTGGGGCTGCTTGAGGACTTCGACCGTGCGCGCGCCCCGCTCCAACTGCTTCTTGGTCGCAGCATCCAGGTCCGACGCGAAGGCCGCAAACGCTTCGAGCTCGCGGTACTGGGCGAGGTCGAGCCGCAGCCGGCCGGCGACCTGCTTCATCGCCTTGATCTGTGCCGAGCCACCGACGCGTGAGACCGAGATACCGACATTGATCGCGGGCCGAACGCCGGCGAAGAACAGGTCGGACTCGAGGAAGATCTGACCGTCGGTGATCGAGATGACGTTGGTCGGGATGTAGGCCGATACGTCACCAGCCTGGGTCTCGATGATCGGGAGCGCCGTCAGGCTGCCACCCGGCTTCAGGATCGACTTGCCATCCACGACGTCCGCGTCCTCACGCAGCTTGGCGGCGCGCTCGAGGAGGCGTGAGTGGAGGTAGAAGACGTCGCCCGGGAAGGCCTCGCGACCAGGTGGGCGGCGAAGGACCAGCGAAAGCTGACGATACGCCGCGGCCTGCTTGGAGAGGTCGTCGTATACGCACAGGGTCGGCTTGCCTTCGTTGTACATGAAGTACTCGGCCATCGCGCAGCCCGAATAGGGCGCGATGTAAAGCATGGGCGCGGGGTCGGATGCCGAGGCGGCGACGACGATCGTGTACTCCATCGCGCCGGCCTGCTTCAGCTTCTCGACGACGCTGGCAATCGTGGACGCCTTCTGGCCGATGGCGACATACACGCAGATGACGCCCTGGCCCTTCTGGTTGATGATCGTGTCGACCGCGATGGCTGTCTTGCCGGTGCCGCGGTCGCCGATGATGAGTTCGCGCTGGCCGCGGCCGATCGGGATCATCGCGTCGATGGCCTTGATGCCCGTCTGCAACGGCTCCTTCACGGGCTGCCTGACGATGATGCCCGGGGCTTCGGACTCCACGCGCCGGGTCGTGGTGGCGTTGATTTCGCCGAGTCCGTCAATCGGGCGTCCCAGCGAGTCGACGACGCGACCGACGAGTTGGGGGCCGACCGGAACCTCGAGCACGCGGGCGGTGCGCCGGACCTCGTCGCCTTCCTTGAGCTGCAGGTAATCGCCCAGGACGACGGCGCCGATGTTGTCTTCTTCGAGGTTGAGCGCGAGGGCGGTAATGATGTTGCCGCTTTCGGAGGACGTGACTTCGAGCATCTCGCCGGCCATCGCCTTCTGCAGTCCATAGATGCGGGCGATCCCGTCCTTGACCTCCAGGACGGTGCCGACTTCCTCGACGTCGAGGTCATGGAGGTCGGCGGCTTCGATTTCTCGAAGCAGGATGTCCTTGATCTCGCCGGGGCGAAGGAGTGTTTCGGAGGCCATTCGTCTCGTTTTTGGGAGGGATTTTAGCTTGTGAAAAATATCACAAGCTGCCGTTCGGGGGCAAGGAGAGACCGCAAATACTGGTAGTGGTTAGTGGTTATTGGTACGGGTATGGGTACTCAGTACTGGTTACTGGTACTGGTATGCGGGATTGTGGTAGGGGGTGGGTTTTGAAGATGAAGAGGGTCTCGTCGAAGTACCCCATGCTCGGGCATGGACAATCTCGAGGCTCGGTTTCGCGAATGGGAAAAGCACCCGCCGCTCCACCTGCGTGGGGACGCGATTTTTGGAGAATGACAGCCTACCGAATGGCGCTTTTCCTGGCTGACCTTGGTTCGATTTGATGTCAATCTGATGGTTCGCGGACGTGCGCCGCGTCACAAAATCGACCAGCTCGAGGGGAGCGTTGAATCCGTTGAGGCGAATATTTCGGCGGGTTACTCGAAATACTCCGGATGAGACCGCGCCAGGTTTTTCGAGCACGCCCTCGCATCTGCCCGGGAATCGCGCGGCTGGTACCACCGGAGCCGTCAATGGTTAGGCGACGTGGAGAGCGAGGGGCGCCAGATGCTGATGACCCAGGTCATCAAGATGCTTACGGTGACAATTCCACGTGAGCGCAGCGGGGGATCCGAGCGCCGGATGAGGCGACCCCGACGCCGGGACCAGCCTAACGACGCCGCCAAGGACAAGCCTAACGACGCCGCCCAGTAACCGCATCAGTCATCCAGTACGGCTACTGATACCAGTACCAATAACCAATAACCAATAACCACTACCAGTGATTCTCTCCTGCGCCCTACTCCGGCGAATCCAGGTTCGCCGTCGCGAGGAAACGAGGCTGCTGCCGGGCATGCACCAACTGTTCGAACGAGTACGCGAGGCCAATCAAGCGCGCCTCGCTCCATGGAGTTCCCATGAAGGAGATGCCAACGGGAAGTCCTCTGACGAAGCCGGCCGGAACGGTGATGCGCGGATAGCCAGCGACTGCGCTGACGAAAGAATTGCGTACGATCGGGTGATCTCCGGTCAGCAGGTCGGCCGTGAACGGCACGTTCGAGGCCAGGGAAACAACGGCATCGAGTTTCTGCTCGCCCATCGCCCGGTCCAGACCCACCGTTCGCGTCAACAAATGACAGCGGGCAAGCGCCGGGTGGTACTCGGGTGTCTCCCGTCCCCGGGTCCGTTCCGCCAGCTCGAAGAACTCCTGCCCGAACCATTTCATTTCCACTTCGGCGTTCTGTTCATTGAAGCGGATCAGGTCGGCGAGAGATTGCGGCCCGCTCGAGCCGCGTTCCCGCAGGTAGTCGCGCATCGAGTCCTTCAGCTCGCACAACAACACGATTCCCTTCGGGACCTGGAGGTCGTCGGACGCGGGCAGTTCGACTTCGTCGATAATGATCGCGCCGGCCGACTGCATCGCCTCCATCGCTTCCGCCAATACGCTGGACACGGGCGAGTGTTCGGCGAGGTCGCTCTTCAATATTCCTATGCGCGCTCCCTTGAGTGCCCCCTTCTCGAGCGCCTTCGTGTAGTCGGTCAGCGCGTGTCCCTGGCTCGCGCTGGTCGCGTCGTCTCGTGGGTCAACGCCGGTCAGGGCGCCTAACAGGATCGCGGCGTCGGTCACCGTGCGAGCGATAGGACCGGCGGTATCGAACGAGTATGTGATCGGAATCAGGCCGGATCGGCTCAGGAGGCCGACCGTGGGCTTGATACCAACGAGGCTGTTGACGCTGGCGGGACAGGCGATGGACCCGTCGGTCTCGACCCCCACGCCGACGGCGCCCAGGTTGGCCGACACCGCAACGCCGGTACCCGAACTGGACCCGCAAGCCGTGCGATCGAGCGCGTACGCGTTCTTCGTCAGACCACCCCGGGCGCTCCAGCCGTTGGTGGAGTGAACGGAGCGGGCATTTGACCACTCGGAAAGGTTCGTTTTCGCCAGGAGGATCGCGCCGGCGGCGCGCAATCGTGCCGCTATGAATGCGTCACGGGACGGGAAGGACCCCATCAAGGCGAACGAGCCTGCCGTCGAATGCATCTTGTCCGCGGTATCGACGACGTCCTTGAGGAGCACCGGCACGCCATGCAAGGGTCCGCGCAGCTTGCCCGCCTTGCGTTCGGCATCGAGCGCGTCCGCCGCAGCGAGGGCTTCCGGGTTGACTTCGATGATTGATCGCAATGCCGGACCGGCTCGATCGAGGGCGTGGATTCGGTCCAGGTAGAGCTCAAGAATCGACCGCGCCGTGTGGCGCCCTTCGGCCATGGACCGTTGCAGGGCGTCGATCGTGACCTCATTGAGCTCGAACGCATACTGTCCGGACGACTCGCCGTGCAGCGGATTCGACCATGCGCTACCGAAGGCACCCAGCCGGTGGCTGAACGCCACCGAAGCCCCCATGGCTGTCGCGGCTTGAACGAAACGGCGACGATTCAAGCGGCTGGAGGGAATGCCGGAATCATCGCCAGGTTTGCCATCAGTTGACATGGTCTAAAACGACAGGGGGATCGGTACGCTGATGACAATAACGCAGTGGGATGGTCGATTGCTGCTGCGCGCGGGACATCCCGCACGTAGCATTAGGCAGTCCTGCGGCTTTGGATGATGTATGGCCTAACTTCTGCTGCGCGCCCGTCCCTTCAGGAACCGCTCGATGAGGTCCACCGCCCGCAATCTGGCCAGCGACGCGGGTCTGGTTCCGGCGATCCGCTGCGACGTCGTGGACAAGTGCGACGACGAGGCGTACTCCAGCACTCGCGCGACGTCAGCGACGTCGTAGCCCGGGTTCTTGGCGAGTTCGGCGGCCGCCATCAGGCGCACGAGGTCGATGATGCGCTTGAGGTTGGCGGAGCCGCCGGCGCTGAAGGCGCGGCTGAGATGTTCGCGGGTGACGCCTAACGCGGCAGCAATGGTATCGGTCCGCACGGGGCGGCCACCGTGGGCAACCAGGAAGCGCCAGGTGGCCTGCTGCAGCGCGCCCGACAGGCCGAGCGTGGCAGGTGGCTCGCGCAGTGCGTCGGTAAAGCGGGCGGTGAAGGTTCGGGGCAGCACGAGTTCCCGCAACACGCCATCATCGACTCCTTCCGTCACGAGGTCGGCAACGTCCGCTGCCGCGCACCGGGCGGCGACCGCGGCATCGCCCGGCCGCAGGGGAGTCAGCGCAAAGAACGGGGCGCTGGGAAACTCGGTCGCCAGCGACACGGCGTGCCAGAGGTCATCCGTCGGCGCATGCATGTCGACCAGCACACCATCGACGAGGGTGTCGCGGAACGTGCGTTCGAGCTCAGCGGCAGACCGGGTGAGGGCCAGGCGGCAACGACGGCGCGGAAAGGCGGCCCGGGCGAGCGCGCGGGCGCGATCCCGGGTGGCGCAGACGGCGATCGTAACCGGGGCCGCGTACGACGGCGCGACGACCATGAACGGGCGACTCGTCAGGCGGTGGCGGACCGGCGCGGCGCCTGGCCGTGCGCACGCCGGAGCACGTCGCGGGCGTTTTCGTACGACACCAGCGACACGGCGTCGTCGAACCGCTCCCACCGGCAGGCGGTGATCCCTTCGTCGGCCTGCGGGCGGGTGGTCGTTTCCTCGGCTTCCATGAGGAAGAAGTGGCAGACCTTGTGGATCAGGCGCCCGCGGAACCGGAAATACCAGTCGATGGTGTGAATCGGGGCGCGCAGCCGCACGTGATCCAGCCCGGTTTCCTCGCGTACTTCGCGCAACGCCGCTTCCTCGGGGCGTTCTCCGTCTTCCAGGTGTCCCTTGGGAAATCCCCAGTTGCCATAACTGTCGCGGATGATCAGGTAGCGCGGCTCATCACCCGCCGCATGCATGACCACACCGCCCGCCGACGTTTCGAGCCGTGCCTTGTCGCGCGCCATCGTCAGGCCGCTCCACTCAAGTCGACCTCGGCGTTCCCTTCCACGAACTGCCGGACGATGGGGTCGTCGGACAGGCGGATCTCGTCGACCGTCCCGACCTGGCGCACCTTTCCCTGGTACAGCATCGCGATCCTGGTGCCGACGCGGTACGCGCTGCGCATGTCGTGGGTAATGACGATCGAGGTGACGCCGAGCTTGTCGCGCATGCGGATCATCAGCTCGTCGATCACCGCGCTGGTGACCGGGTCGAGCCCCGTCGTCGGTTCGTCGTAGAGCAGGTAGGTGGGCCGGAGGGCGATGGCGCGCGCGAGGCCGACGCGCTTGCGCATCCCGCCCGAGAGCTCGGCCGGGTAGCGGTCTTCCACGTTAGGCAGGTCGACCAGGTCGAGCGCTTCGGCGACGCGGGCGCGAATGGCCTGCTCCTCCATGTGGTCCTGGTTCCGCAGGCCCATCGCGACATTGTCGCCAATGGTCATCGAGTCGAACAGCGCCGCGAACTGGAACACGTAGCCGATCCGGGCGCGGAGATCGTAGAGCTCACGGCGCGAGAGGCGCGGTACCTCGAGTCCGTCGACAAAGACGGTGCCCTGGTCGGGTTCGAGCAGGCCCACGATGTGCTTGATCGCGACGGACTTCCCCGACCCGGAATAGCCAATGATGACCATGGTCTCGCCCTCGGGGACCTCGAGGGAAAAACCCTGGAGCACCTTCTTTTCACCGAAGGCCTTGTGGACGTTGCGAAGGGAGATCAACTGAGTTGAACTAGTTGATGAGTTGACGAGGGGAAGGCCCCACAGCAGGAATGTGACGTGCGGGCTGGCGGGCCGAAAGACCTCCCCCGAAAGCAAAGGGCCCCGTTTCACCGGAGCCCTTCCCTCATCGACCCATCAACTCTTCAACTCACTGACTCACGCCGCGAAGCTGCTCAGTGCACGTCCCACATCTCCCTCGCGGAGGCGCTTGAGCGCGCGGTCACGAAGCTGGCGCACGCGTTCGCGGGTGACGCCGAGCATGGAACCGATTTCCTCGAGCGTGTGTTCGCGCCCGCCTTCGAGGCCGAAGTAGAGACGCAAGACTTTCGCGTCACGCGGCGGCAGCGTGGAGAGCGCGAGCTCGATTTCATCGGTGAGGAAGCGGTTCATTGCTTCTTCTTCCGTATCGGGCATCTCGTCGGCCACGAAGCGCTCGATGAGCGAGCGATCGCCTTCCGGATCCATCGGGGCATCGAGGCGCACGTCGCCGGTATTGAGGGCGGCGAGCGACTGGACGACGTCGACCGACAGGCCGGTCAACTGCGCGAGTTCTTCAGGCGAAGGCTCACGGCGCAGCTTCTGCCGCAGGATTTCGGACGCCTTGATGATGCGCGAGAGGTCCGCGGTCCGGTTGAGCGGGACGCGTACGGTGCGGCCCTGGCGGGCGAGCGACGACAGGATGGCCTGACGAATCCACCAGACGGCGTAGGAGATGAACTTCACGCCCTGATCGGGATCGAATTTCCGGGCGGCGGTCAGCAAGCCGACGTTGCCCTCGCCGATCAGGTCGATCAGGGGGAGTCCGCGATTCTGGTATTTCTTGGCGACGGAGATGACGAAACGGAGGTTCCGCTTGACGAGTTCCTGGAGGGCGTCCTGGTCACCGGAGCGGATACGCCGGGCGAGCGCGATCTCCTCTACCGGCTTTAACAGCGGGTAGGTACTGACCTCGTAGAGGTACTGGTCGAGAATGTCTCGCTCTGGTTCACTTGGAGCGATGCCCGGCGGGGCTGCTCGGCGCCGCCGGCGCTTGACCTCAGGCATGTGGTGATGTCCTCAGACTCCGGAGGAGTCGATTGTACGGTGAAGAGCGCTCGGACCCATCGTTCGGGGCGAAAAATCGTTGCTACCCAGAGGACGGGCGGCACGCGAATCCGGACCAGCGCCGCGTTGAAGATACAGTTCGCAACGTGTTTCGCCAGAGTGATTTGCTTGACTTGCAACCTACCCCGGCGTAAGCTTTTCGGTTCCTGAAAGATGGCCTTTTTCGGGGTCCCGGGGGCGTAGCTCAGTTGGGAGAGCGCTTGAATGGCATTCAAGAGGTCAGGGGTTCGATTCCCCTCGCCTCCATCGGGTACGTACACCGGTCAGACACCGTTCGAATGCTCCCCGGTTGCCGTCGTCGGACCGAGAGCTGGTAGCTGTAGCTGGACTGGTGGTTGGTCAGGAATCGCGGGAATAGCTCAGTTGGTAGAGCACAACCTTGCCAAGGTTGGGGTCGCGGGTTCGAGTCCCGTTTCCCGCTCTAAGCGACGGACGAGGGACGTGAGACGTGGGAGGAGCCAGGTCCAATCGGTGCAGGTCTGATCGGATTTCGGTGTCGCCCACTTCTCATATCCGGCATCCGATACGGGCGGTTAGCTCAGTTGGTTAGAGCGCCACGTTGACATCGTGGAGGTCACAA
>CAMPKM010000092.1 GCA_946887155.1 uncultured Gemmatimonadota bacterium | reverse complement strand
GTCGCCAGGACGGCGGACCTGCACAACCTCCTGTCGAAGGGCCAGCGCGTCGTCTTCAACGTCCTGTCGGCAACGCAGGAAACGCTGTCGCGCCGGTTTTCGGAGGAGGAAGGCTCGCGACGGTTCGATGGCATCGGGTTTCACCGTGATCCTCATGGCGTCGCCGTGCTCGACGATGTGATCGCGTCCATCGAGGCGGTCATCGTGGAGCAACACGAGGGCGGCGATCACTCGATTTTTGTCGCGCAGGTCGATGGCGCCTCGAGCAGCGACGCTCGGCCCCTCCTCTACTATCGCGGCGGCTATGCAGAGCTGGAGCGCTGACGGGTGTCATTCCTCACGCCGGAGCGCCGGCGCGGAGTGGAGTGGCTCGATGAAACATCCGATCCGGTATTGCAGCGCCGGTCGCATCGCGACATCGCCCTCGCGAACCGGTTGTTCGGGGGCATACGCGCGGTCAGTGCGGAACTCGCGCCCTGGTTGCCCTCGTCAGGCAGCAGGGTCACCTTGCTCGATGTCGGTACTGGTACGGGCGACATTCCGGAGCGCCTGAGGAAGCACGCGCAAGCTCGAGGTATCGAGCTCGTCGTTTTCGGACTGGACGGGCGGATCGAGCTCGTGAAGGCGACGCGGGAATGGCCGGTGACCGGAGTCTTGGGCGATGCACTGGCGCTCCCGTTTGCTTCGCGTTCTTTCGATTTTGTCATCGCCTCCCAGGTGCTTCACCATTTTGCGGGCGACGAGGCTGTGCGCCTGTTGAGCGAAATGAACCGGGTGGCAAAGCGACGGGTGGTGGTTGCCGACCTGAGGCGCAGCTGGCTGGCCGTGGCGGGTCTCTGGCTGGTATCCTTTGTTCTGGGTTTCCATGAAGTCAGCCGTCACGACGGCGTCGTCTCGATCCTGCGCGGGTTCCAGGCCCCGGAGCTGCGCGATCTGGTGCGTCAGGCGACGAGCGTCGATCCGGTGGTCAGGCGCCACCCGGGTTGGCGATTGACGGCGAGTTGGAGTCCACCTGCCGCCGATGGCACGGTGGCGAATGATTCACCGTCGACGACGGATTTCCGGACCGGGGGCTAATGACATTCACGCTTGGCGAAATGCCTGTGGGTCGCGCGATGGAAACGCTCGACGAGCGGACCGTGCGTGCCCCTGTCGCGACGATGTTCGACATTGCCCGCGATGTCGAGCACTGGCCGGCGCATCTCTCGCACTATCGGTACGTGCGCTTTCGCGAGAGAACCGGTGATGGGGGCGGCATCGTAGAGATGTCGGCCAACCGGCCATTCGGGCTTGTGAACTGGCCGACGTGGTGGTTGTCGGAAATGCAGGTGGACGAAACACGTCCGTCGGTTCGGTTCCGGCACATTGGCGGCATAACGAGGGCAATGGATGTCGAATGGAGTTTCACTTCGACGGCTGAGGGGACGCGCGTGAAGATCCTGCATGTGTGGGATGGGCCCCGGTGGCCATTGATCGGCGTGTTCGCGGCGACCGCGGTCATCGGCCCCGTTTTTGTTCATGGCATCGCGAGCCGAACGCTCGACGGATTGGCCCGTGTGGCGGAGGCGGAGGGTGTGATTCCCAATTCCCGATTCCCGATTCCCAGTTCTCCCGATTCCCGATTCCCGATTCCCGATTCCCGATGAAGCGCGTCGTCGTCACCGGCATCGGCGCCATCACGCCCATCGGCCTCGGGCGCGATGGTCTCTGGAAGGGATTGCGAGCGGAACGTTCGGCGGTTGGATCGGTGACGCGGTTCGATCCGTCGCCATTCCGCTCGCACCTGGCCGCGGAAGTGAACGATTTCGTGCCGACGGATCACCTCGACGAGCGCCGCAGCCGGCGATTCGACCGGTTCGCGCAATTCTCCGTGGTTGCCTCCCGGATGGCGCTCGACGACGCTCAACTCGTGCTCGAGCGCGAGGACCGGGAACGCATCGGCGCGGTGATGGGGTCAGCGTTAGGCGGCGTGGCGTACGCCGAGGATCAGATGGGCCGGTACCTGACCGGCGGCCTGCGTGCGGTGGATGCGACGCTGGCCCTGGCGGTCTTCGGCGGGGCGTCCTCGTGCAATATCGCGATCGAGTTCGGTGTGTACGGACCGAACTCCACCAATGCGATGAGTTGCGCGTCAGGCACCATCGCCATCGGCGAGGGATTCCGCGCGATCCGGGACGGCTATGCTGACGTGATGATCGCCGGTGGCGCGGAGGCGCCACTCTCGACGCTCTGCTTCGGAGCCTTGCGCTCATTCGAGCGATGTCGACGCGGAACGATGATCCGGGAACGGCATCGCGGCCATTCGATCGCGATCGCGACGGGTTCGTGATGGGCGAAGGGACGGCGGTGCTGATCCTCGAGGAACGCGACCGCGCGCTGGCGCGCGGGGCACCGGTGTACGCCGAGGTACTCGGCTATGGCGTGACGAACGACGGGCACCACATGACCGCGCCGCGGCCGGATGGATCGCAGGCGGCTCGCGCGATGCGGCTGGCGCTGGCGGACGCGCACGTCGAGGCGTCGGACATCGAGTACGTGAACGCCCACGGCAGTTCGACGCCGCTCAATGATCCCACCGAGACCCTGGCCCTGAAGCAGGTGCTCGGCGAGCAGGCGTACCGGGTGCCGGTCAGTGGGACCAAGGGGTACTACGGTCACGCGTTAGGCGCGTCGGGGGCGATCGAGGCGGCGATCTGCGCCCTGTCGCTCGAGCGCCACTGGCTGCCGCCGACGGTCAACCTCAGTTCCCCCGATCCGGCGTGTGACCTGGACTATGTGGCAGGAGCCGGGCGGGAGGCCGATCCGGAGACGATCCTCACCAACTCGTTCGGGTTCGGCGGGATCAATGCGTCGCTGGTGATGAGAAAGGCCTAGTCAGAGGCGGAGGTCGAGGGGCTTGCTGGCGCGCTCTTCTCTCCGGTCATACAATTGTCGCGCGCCCCCTCGGATCTCTGACCTCTGACTTCTGACCTCCTTTTCATGAAGAAAAACTTCATCGCCGAATTCATCGGGACATTCGCGCTGGTGTTCGTCGGTGGCGGCGCGATCATGATGGTCCTGCATACTGGGAACGACGCCGGGCTCCTCCAGATCGCGCTGGCGCACGGACTCATTCTGGCGCTGATGGTGTCGGCGTTCATGAACGTGTCCGGGGGGCACTTGAATCCGGCGGTGACGATCGGGCTCCTGGTCGCGAGGCGCATCACACCGACGGTCGCGGGCGTTCACGTCGTCGCTCAGGTGGCCGGCGCGGTGGTAGCGGCGTTTGCCCTCAAGGTGACCATGCCGGCGGAGCTGTTCACCGCGACGCAGGGTGGTGGGCAGTCGATCGCGCTCGACGTCACGGCGATGCAGGCGATCCTGCTGGAGGCGATCGCCACGTTCTTCCTGATGGCGGTGATTTACGGGACGGCGGTCGTGGAAACCGCGCCGAAGATCGGCGGGCTGGCTATCGGCCTCACGATCGCCGCCGACATCATTGCGATCGGTCCGCTCACCGGTGCGTCGATGAATCCCGCGCGTTCGTTCGGCCCAGCCATCGCGTCAGGCGTGTTCGCGGGCCAGTTCATTTACTGGGTCGGCCCGATCATCGGCGCGATCGCCGCCGCGCTGGTCTGGGAATTCGGGATACTCAACCGAAAAAAAGCAGGCTGAGGGAAGGACCCGGGAGGACCCGGCCGGAGTCAGAACGGACCCAACCCTCACGACCTCACGCCCTCACGACCTCACGTCTTACGATAGCTCGCGATTCGTTGTCCTGAGCAACTCGCGCTGCTGATCGGTCAGCTTCTCGATCTGAAGCGCCATCGCGTCGATGGCTTCCTCGATCCTGCCGAGCCTTGCTTCGACCAGGCTCTGGTCGATGGAGCCTGACGCGGGGCTGCGGTCCATGTGGTTCACGACATTGCGGGCGACGGCCGTGCTGATCGAATGCACCGCCATGGCGAGCGCAATCACGACGATGACGGTCAGCAGAGCAAAAATCATGGCGGATCAGGGTTGGCGTTCGACCTGACGGTCGGCGAGGAGTCGGCTCGTGAATCTCTGCCCTTCTGCCACCCGCTCGACTTCGACCGCCATCGCGTCGATCGCCTGCTCCATGCGCTCGAGTCGTTGCTCGAGGCGGCCCATGCTGTCGGGCGTGAGGTCCTTGCGGCGCCGGGAGGTGTAGATGCGGGTGATCGCCATGGCCAGCGTCGATGCTGTGATGGTGATCCCGATGATCCCGGCTACGATGACCCGAGCGAGGTCGCCGTCCATGAACTCTCCTGTCTGGTCGAGGGTCCTCTGAATCTACGGACGTCGCGGACCACGGGTGTCAGGGCCGAAGAAAGGAAAAGTCTGGAAATGGCCCTGCGCCGGTCACACTTTGCACACTGTACCGTGCCTGCGCCCTGCCATCCCAAATCCGCATGTCTGACATCGACGTCCTGCTCCAGGAGAATCGCAAGTTTCCGCCACCGGACGACTTCCGGAAACAGGCGCGTATTCAAGACTCGGCCATGTATGAGGCCGCGTCACGCGACTACGAGAGTTATTGGGCAGACCGGGCGCGCGAGCTGGACTGGATCAAGCCCTGGCACACCGTGCTCGAGTGGACGCCACCTCACGCGAAATGGTTCCTCGGCGGGCAGCTCAACGTGTCACAGAACTGCCTCGACCGGCACATCAGCACCGCCCGTCGCAACAAGGCGGCGCTGGTCTGGGAGGGGGAGCCGGGTGACCGGCGCACGCTGACCTATTGGGACCTGTACTGCGAGGTCCGGAAGTTCGCGAACGTGCTCAAGCAGTTAGGCATCCGCCGGGGCGATCGGGTCGGCATCTACCTGCCGATGATTCCCGAGGCGGCCATCGCGATGCTCGCCTGCGCGCGGATCGGCGCCGTCCATTCGGTCGTGTTCGGCGGGTTCTCGCCGGAGTCACTGCGTGACCGGATGAACGACGCCAAGGCGAAGGTCGTCATTACTGCCGATGGCGGATATCGGCGCGGACAACTGGTGCCGCTCAAGCACAACACGGACAAGGCGCTGGAGCATGTCCCAACGGTCGAGCACGTGGTCGTCGTCCAGCGCCACCCGGGCAGTGACTCGCCGGCGAGCATGCACGACGGGCGCGACCTGTGGTGGCATGAACTCATGCATAACGCCTCGCAGGATTGCGAACCGGAGCCGATGGATGCCGAGGACGTGCTGTTCATCCTGTATACGTCAGGCACCACCGGGAAGCCGAAGGGGATCGTTCATACCACGGGCGGATACCTCACGGGGGTCACCGCGACGACGCGCGACGTCTTCGACCTGCGCGAGTCGGACGTGTTCTGGTGCACCGCCGACATCGGCTGGGTGACGGGGCATTCGTATGTCGTGTACGGTCCACTGGCCAGCGGCACGACCGTCGTCATGTACGAGGGCGCGCCGGACTGGCCGGACCGTGACCGGTTCTGGGCGATGTGCGAGCGTCTTGGCGTGACCGTGTTCTACACGGCGCCCACCGCCATCCGGGCGTTCATGAAGTGGGGGGACGGCTATCCGGCGCGGCACGACCTGTCGCAGCTCCGCTTGTTAGGCAGCGTGGGTGAGCCGATCAATCCCGAGGCGTGGGTCTGGTATCATGAGCACATCGGGCATGGCCGCTGCCCCATCGTCGACACGTGGTGGCAGACGGAAACCGGCGCCATCGTGATCTCGCCGCTGCCCGGCCTCACCGAGACCAAGCCGGGGAGCGCGACGCGTCCGCTGCCGGGGTTCTTCGCCACCCTGCTGGACGCCAACGCGAAGGAGATTCCGGTGGGCGGCGGGTTGCTGGCGCTGACGCGGCCGTGGCCGTCGATGTTGCGCACGATCTGGGGCGACGATGACCGGTACGTGCAGACGTATTTCTCGAAATGGCCCGGGCGGCCCGACCTGTATTTTCCCGGCGACGGCGCCAAGCTCGATGAAGACAACTACTTCTGGATACTCGGCCGCGTGGACGACGTGCTGAACGTCGCCGGTCACCGCATCGGTACGATGGAAGTCGAGTCCGCGCTGGTGGAGCACCCGGCGGTGTGCGAGGCGGCCGTGGTGGGAAAGACGCACGACCTCAAGGGCCAGGCCATTTCGGCGTTCGTCACGCTGCGGCTGGGGCACGAGGCAACGCCGGTGTTGCGCGAGGAGCTGCGGGCGTTCGTGGCGCAGAAGATCGGGGCGCTGGCACGGCCGGACGACGTGCTGTTTTCGGCGGACCTCCCCAAGACGCGCTCGGGCAAGATCATGCGCCGGCTGCTTCGGGACATCGCGGAGGGCCGCGCGTTAGGCGATACGACGACGCTGGCGGATCCGGCGGTCGTGGCGTCGTTGAAGGAGCAGTACGAGGAGAAGGAATCGTAGGTCTGGCTGTTCGCGCGAGGAGAGCGAGCCAGGAAACACTTAGGCAATCCGCGGCCGAACTCTCCACTCAAGCAAGGACAAAACGAACAGCACACAAACGAGAACCGCGCTCATCACGCAGAACATGCACACCGCGTTGATCACGAATAGCTCGATATATGTCAGCCACCCCGAGAACAGCACGCCCCAGCCGGTCATCGCCAGCATCACGTGGCTGATCCACTCGGCGTTCATGAAGCGCTGCGTCGTGCCGAGAAAAGCCACCAGGAACAGCGCGACGTAGAAACCGAGTCCCCACACCGCGACCGGAATGCCTAACAGGATCGACCACTTGCTCAGTTTGACCGTTTCGCACTGCCCAAAGATGCAGGCGAGGGTGCCTATCATTCCCAGCTTGTACATCGCGAGGTACGTCGCGAGGCCGACCCCGGCGAGAGCCAGGGCGGCAATGATCATGCGTCGGGTCACGAGCGATTGGTGGGGACGAGGATGATTACTGCGGCGGGACCGACGTACTGATCCCGGAGTCGCCGGACGGCGCGGCAGGTGCGGGCGCCTTGGCCAGCGCCGAATCGACGTACGCCTTCAACTGGTCGTATCCGATCGCGCCCGGCACGAGCTTGTCGCCGATGATGAAGGTCGGCGTCGACTGCACGAAACGCCGCTCCCCTTCGCGCATGGTGGCCGCGATGTTGAGCTTGTACTTCTGCGAATCGTAGCACTCTTCCCACTGCGACTCGTTCAGCGCCAACTCGCCCGCGAGACGGCTGAAGACGGCCTTGGGGCGATTGGTGACCATGCCGTTCCACTGGTCCTGGGTCGCGAAGATCCGGTCGTGCATTTCCCAGAACTTTCCCTGTTCGTTGGCGCAGGCGGCGGCAAACGAAGCATCCCAGGTGTTCGGGTGCATAGCGAGTGGAAAGTCCAGGAAACGGAAACTCACCTGCCCCGTCTCGACCAATCGCTTGCGGACATCCGGCTCGGTCAGCGTTGCGAACGAGGCGCACGCGGGGCACTCGAAATCGGCAAATTCCAGGATCTGAACGGGCGCGCTCGGACTTCCCATCAGGTAGCCGGATGCCTCGGGCAGCGGCGTGCTCGGGTCGATCGTGATGACGCCCGAAGATTTGGCCTGCGACATCTGGTAAACGATGAAAACCGCCGCAGCCGCGGCGATCACGCCCAGAATCGCGTAGAAGGGTCGTTTATCATTGCCCCTGATTTCGACCTTTTTGGCCGGCGCACCGGACTTTACTGACTTTCCTCGTCCTCGTCCGGCGTCCATTCGGTCTTTTGCCATTCGATCGTCTCGCTGGATTGTGATTCGGACACGATGCGCCGGTGTTCGGCAATTTCTGGCGTATCGAAGGTTGCCCTGACTTCGTACGTGAACAGCTCGCTCCGTATGTCGCCCATCAGGCGCAGCAACTCCCCGGGATCCGAGAGCAGCTTCCCAGCCTGATCCAACTCGCGGATCCGCTCCGCCAGGGCTCGCAGCAGGGCTTCGAGATGGCGGGCTCGGTCTTCGCCGTACGTCTCTTCATTCATCGGACGGGGCAAGTTATCCCAAGGACGACCGGGCAGTCCAGCGCGTCGCCTCCTGAGGGACAGTCACGCAAATGCCCATCAACCCGGCACATATCGAGCCAGATGCTGCGTCGTGGCCATCCCTGTCTGCGACTTGTCACGAAGACGATCGGGATTGGCTCGTTTTCAAACGAAACGATCCTGCGCTGCGTAGGTACAACGGTGTCACATCATGCTTTATCTTTGGGCGTTCCCTTAACGCACACCCGGGATTAATGGCGAAAAGACAAGTACGTCGTCCGCGTGAAGTCGCGACGCCGACCCCTTTCGAGGAGGCCCGCGACGAAATGTTCCAGCACATCATGCAATGCGGGGTTATCGGTTGCGAACCGGATGATCAGGCACAGTGGTTCGACGACACGATGAAGTACCTCGCTGACAGGTTCACCGAGCTGACGCAGAAGGAACTTGGACAGATTCGGGTCCTTGGCGAGCGGTTTGTACAGCCGCCAAAGGCCACACCGCAAGTCGCAACTGCGGTATAGCGGTTGAAACGCCCCCGGATTCCGGGGGCGTTTTCGTTTCAACGGCGACCCAGCGTCAGGCGACGAGTCAGTACCGAAAACCGGAAACCGCCCGCCAGCGCGACTTCGAGGGCGAGCGTGGCGTGCGCGTATGCGGGGAGTTCGATCCCGGCGCCGGCGACGATCAGCGATTGCCAATCGCTGAAATCGTCGTGACGCGCGGTGATCCCGCCGATGCCATAAAGTCCGAAACGACTGGTCCTTGCGGGATCGAGGTGGAATCGGCCCTGCAGCTCGAATCGGTAGCTGGTTGAGGATTGGCCCGCGGTCCAGGCTCGGCCAATACCGCCGAGGAGGGCCAGGCGCATGTAGGTGCCGGAGTTGACGTGAAATCCGCCACCGAAGTGGAGGAGGTCGACGGTCCCGGTCGATGCGTCCACGCGCAACTCGGGCAGGATGCGTCGCGTGGTGCCCACGGGCTGCGCTTGCGCGGCGGCCGGGGCCATGAGCGCGGCAGCGAGGAGCAGCGATCGGAGATCCTGACGCATCCGGCGAATCCTAGCCCCCACCTGGCAGAACGGGGACGGACCAGGGTTCGGGGTCAG
>CAMPKM010000091.1 GCA_946887155.1 uncultured Gemmatimonadota bacterium | reverse complement strand
TCTCCAGCCGTTGACCTACCGCGTCAATCTGCCTGCGCCGACTCGCTTCTCCAGCTGTTGACCTACCGCGTCAATCCGCCTGCGGCGACTCGCTTAGGGCCTCGATGATCGCCCAGGCGAGCATCGGGACCATGATCTCGTGGTGGCCAGTGATCTCGAAGCCGTGACCGCCGGCCATCGTGGGGCGCTGGACGACGTTCACGCGGGGACGGTAGTGGCGCTGCATGTCCAGGTCGCAGGTCGTGAATCCCGTCGGACGACCGTCGTTGAGGTTGCGGGCGATGGTGAGCGCCTTCAAAAAGACTTCCGGCATGATCACCGCGCTGCCGACGTTGAGGACCACTCCGCCGTCGTGCAGGGACGGAAGCGTCGCCGCGAGACGGCGGAAGTCGCGCAGGCTGGTATCGCCAATGGCCGCTCCGTCGGCGGCCGGGTGCTGATGAATGATCTCTGCGCCTAACGCGGCGTGCACGGTGGCCGTCACGCCGAGTTGGTGCGCCTGCAGCAGGATCGAGAGCTCGGGGTTGGCGAGAGCGGATTCACGGGAGAGCGCCAGCGCGACCGATTCCCCCATGCCGCGACCTTCGCGCTGGCCGGCGATAAAGGCATCGTTCAACCCACGCCCGGTTTCCTCGGCCATGCCAAAGGTGCCGTCACGAAGTCCCGCGGCGACATCTTCAGACGTCGCGCCGAACCGGGCGACCTCGTAGTCGTGGATCGCCGCGGACCCGTTCATGGCGATGTGGGACACGACCTGCCGCCGCATCAGCTCGATGATGACCGGCGAAAGACCCGTCTTCACCACGTGCCCGCCTAACATCAGGACCACGCCGCGCCGCGCGCGGGCCGCGTGCGCCACGGCCGCCACGACGCGGCGGAAATCGCGGGCGACGAGGATGTCTGGAAGAGCGTCGAGGAACGCCTTGAACGAACGGTCCGGCCCCGGCGGATGCGCGAACTCCCCGGCCGCCACCTTGTTCGGCCGCCGCGCGATGGGGACAGTGCGGAGGCGCGACAGGTCGGCTTCGGGGATCACGGAGTCGGGTTCGTCGGGGCGGGGCGGTGTGATGTGAGCTGCAGGTTGATGGTCGCCACCTTCAACTTCACACGCATCTGCACCATGATGCGGTCCTTGTCGTCGGACAGCCAGATCAGCGCGTTGCCACCTTCGGAGAAAATGCCCTTCGACTTGATGATCGGCTGGATCACGATCGTGTTGTATGTCCCGGCCGGCAGCTTGACGGTCTCTTTCCGGAGCACCTTCACGATGACCGGATTCCGGTCTGGCCGGAAATAGCGATTGAGCGTGTACGTCTGTCCAACTTCCAGTTCCATCGTGCGCACGAAGTAGAGCAGCGCGCCTTCATCGAGCGGGTCCTCAACGGACGGCAGTTCCTCCCCGCCGTTGATGGTATATGTCTGCCGGTCAGGGAAGATGTCGAAGACCCGGTCCTTGTCGCTCGGGTCCTCGTCGTTGTCCGTCGTGAAGCGCAGTGACGTGAAGGTCGCCTGGTCAATCCAGCTCTCGAGCAGGTAATTGGCGCGGAAGAAAAACCAGCGGCCCTTCAGCTGGAAACGGGTGTGCACAGCCGGGCGACCGCGAACGTCGACGATCCCGACGGTTTCCATGCTGCCGGTGCCGACGTGATTCCAGCCGACCTTCGCGATGTACTCCATGCGTTCACCAGCGCCGAAGGGCATGGGCCTTGGGGCGGGCCGCGCGAGGGCGACGGCGGTGGAGTCAGTCTGGACGACAGCTTTCGACGGACGGGCAAACGTCGCAAGCAGCACCAGCGCGAGAAACGCCTGCTTCACGCCGGCTCCGCCAGGCGCAGTTGTGGACGCCGGGTCTTTGCGGTCCGGCCGAAACGCCACAGCCGCAGCGCATCGTGCCACGGCCGGATGCGGCTGGCGCGGGGCCGCAGGTCGTAACGTGGTTGCAACGGCACCGATTCGATCCGCCGCGCGTACGGCGCCATCGCCAGGAGCAGGTCGACATTGGCGTCCCAGCCGTCGCCTTCGATGAGCGGCTTTTCGCCGGCGGCGCGGACCGCGTCACGGATGACGGTTACCCGGAGCAACCGGTAGCTGCCTAACGGGTTACTGACACCGGGTACCCGCGCAAAGCGGCGGGCCAGCCAGGTGCCGATCCGTTGAAGCTGCCGCACGGGCTTCGGGAACGTCTGGTCGACCGCCGGCTCACCCACCACGATGTCGGCCCCACCCTCGAAGCGCTTCACGAGCTCGGGCACGTGCTCGGGCTGGTCGGTGAAATCACCCTGCATGAGAATGACCGCGTCGCGCCGAGGATAGCGGCAGCGACCCATGGCGGTGCGCAGCAGTGTGTCGACCGCCTTCGCGTACCCCACACGGTGTGGCCCGCCGAGTACCGTCAGTGGCAACACGTCCGCGTACGGCGCGAGGACCTCCGCCGTCGCGTCGGTACTGCCGTCGTTGTAGACGAGCAACTCGTACTCGCGCGGGAAGTCCGCAAACATCTTGCGGAGCCGCCAGAGGACGAGTCCAACCGTGGGGGCTTCGTTGTGGGCAGGAAGGCAGATGTATAGCAAGGCGGAAGGACTGGTATTGGTTATTGGTTATTGGTAGGGGTATCGGTATCGGGTACTAACTACTGGTACGGGTAGCCGAATCCGCGAAACCTAGAACATTGCGGACCGGAGAGGCACCGCTCGGCGAGGCTTCTCCTTCCTCTTCTGACACAACGCCTTACGGGTGGCGTTGCTGGCGGGCGGGTGTGTTTTGAAGTACCCGTGCATAGGTCCCCGAGGTTCCTTCGCTCATTCGTTCAACCGAGAAACAGGCGGCGCGATCCGGGCCGGCGTCTCCCAACCTTTTCCTCAGGGACGAATCCTGCACTAACGAGGCCGCGGATCTCGCAAATGCGGCAAGTTCGCCGGGGGGGACCAGGAGTCCGCTCACGTTGTCGACAATGAGCTCGGGCAGTCCCCCTACGCGAAAGGCGATCGGCGGAACGCGGAGCGCCATGGCATCGATGACGGCGGTGCCGAGTCCTTCGGAGGTTGCCGGGTGCCAGAGGACGTCGAGTCCAGCCATGGCAGCATGAACCTCGTCCACGAACCCGGCGCGCATCGACTCGATCCCGCCGATTCGCGTGAGGCCCGCGGCCGCTCCGCCGAGCAGCACGAGGCGGGTGCGGCGACGCTCCTCGTCAGGCAGGCGTGAGGCGATCGCGTCGAGCAGCCCGATCCCCTTTTCGGCGGTCATGGCGCCGACGACGCCGCAGAGCACCGTGTCCGCCGGCCATCCGCATTCCTGGCGCCAGTCCCTGACGCGGGACACGACCGGAACCGGCACGCCGGAATACACGATGTCGATGCGGCTCGAATCGACGCCGCCGTTGACGAGGGCGTCGCGGACGGCGTTCGAGATGGCGATGAACCGTGCCACGCGCGGTCCGTACTTGATCCGTCCGCGCGGCACGAACGCGACGCGGCGCGTCACGACCATTGGGGTCCCCCGTCGCATGACGAGTGCGGTCATGGCGATGGCATGCGCCCGGGCATCGTGGGCGTGAACGATGTGCGGGCGCCAGGCCTTGATCCGCTGTGCGACTCGACTGGCTGCGCGGAGGTCCCAGTCGGCGGCGGCCCCGATCGCGGATACCGCGAGTCCGGCGCCCCTGGCCCGGCTGAGGAGGGGTGAGTGGGGCGGTGCGACGACCAGCGGTTCGTGACCTGCGTCTCGTTGGGCTCGCGCGACCAGCCAGACCTGCCGCTGGCCGCCGCGCCATACCTTACCCATGTCGATGTGCAGGACTCGCAGTGACATAGGATGAAACTCGCGACGCGTGGCGCCGGCGGCAACGTGGAACCATGGATCACGGCGGCGTGCAACCTGTATCCAATAGGGTCGTCGTTAGACAGACGCTGATTGCTGCTGCAACTGCTGGTGCCGGAGTTGGTACGGAGGCGTTGGGTCAGATCGACGATTGCCATCGCAATTCGACCATCTGCGACGAGGTTTTTCGAATGATCCTGGCGAATGTCCGACAACAACTGACTCGCGACGACGCGCAGCTTGCGCTTCGGCTGGTGTCGCGCGGTTCGGAAAGCGCCTTTGCCTCGGCCGAGGAATCACTCCGCCGAGATGGGCTCGACGCGCTCCTCGACGATCCGCGACTGCCGGCGGCGCTGCTCGAGTGTCGTCAGGCAGGGCATGCGTCGCTGCCACTCTTCGCCTACGTCATCGTCAGGCATGCGCTGCGGCGGGTGCAGGAGCATGACCGCGGTATCTCCGACTACGTGGCTTCGATCCTCATCCACTTTGCGATGCGGGACAACGCGCACCGTATCGGGGCGTCGGACGACGAAACGTACGACACGATGGCGGCGCTCCTGGCGGACGTCGATCATGGCGACGCGACGCGTCGATTTCTCGTCCGTGCGCACCTCGGCAACTACGCGCTCTGGCTGGGCGGGTTGTTTCCCGATCACGTCGAGGAGCGACGCATCCGGCGTGGTGGGCCGGACCTCGACTACTACGACGAGATGGGGCAGCGCGGGTTTACGCTCGCCGCCCAGCACCGGCTGGCTCGCCAGTACGGACTGGACGCGCTGTTCGAAGCGGCGGCGGAGCGATTCCCGCGGATCCGTGCGGCGCTCAATGACGTGAGCGACCGATTCCTGTTCGCCGGGAGGGAGTCGCCGAATCGTTTGTTGAGGCAGGTGAGCGCGGGGGTGCGCTGGACGTGATCGGCTGGTCACAGGTGCTACTTGCTAGCGCTGGTAGTGGTGGCTAGCTCTGGATGCTGGTGCTGGTGACCAGGTTCACCGGCTGTTGCCATTCCACTCCCCCGCCGTGTTCGACGACATTCGCCACGCGTTTCGCGAGCTGTTGCATGGCAACGTGCCTCCCGAGGGGCGGCGCGAGCTGATTGCCGTCATGAAGGACACCCTGGTGCAGGCGAAGCTGGCGCTGGATGACCTCCGCGAGGGCGTCGACATCACGCGAAAGCGCGTCGCGCAGGAGACGATGGAGCTGGAGACCATTCGTCGACGCAAGGGCCTGGCCCAGAACGTGAATGATGCCGAAACCGTGACGATCGCCGAACGCTTCGAACAGCAGCAAGCGGAGCGGCTGTCGGTGCTGCAGCAGAAGCTGGCGGCACAGGAAGGCGAACTGGCGCTGGTCGAACGGGACGTAGCGGAGATGAAGGACCAGCTCAAGGCGGCGTTGGCGGGGGTGGGATCGGGGATGCGATCGGGAACGGTTGATGCGGCCGCCGACCCGCTCGACGAGGGGAACGCGGCGCTCGAGCAGCAGCTCAATGACCTGCGGCGGGCGGAGCGTCGCGCGAACGCCGATGCCAGTGCCGACGCGGCGCTGGCCGAATTGAAGAAGCGGATGGGCAGGTAGCTGCGCCTGACGAGACTCGCCGTCGCGCTGGCGGCCGGAGTAACCGTCGCCGGTGCGCGCGTGGCCTCGTCACAGGAGCCGAGGACGCAGGCGCGGTGCGATGGGCAGCGGGTGAGCGACATCGTCATCGAGACGCTGCCGCCGTCGTATGGCGGCCTGTTTTCCCGGTCACCGGCGTTAGGCCGCGTTGCCCGGTCGCTGCACATGACCACCGAGCCGCGCCTGATCGAGAACCTCCTGCTCCTCCGGCGCGGCGAACGATGCACGCCGCTGCTGCGGAGCGAGACCGAACGATTGCTCCGTGCGCAGCCGTACCTGGCCGACGCCACGGTGACGGCGTACGCCGACGGTGAGGACGTGCGGGTCGAGGTCGTCACGATCGATGAACCGTCGGTGATCGGCTCGATCGGCGTGTCGAGCAACAGCCCGGTGCTCCGCGGGCTGCGGGCGGGCAGCACCAACCTGCGCGGGCTTGGCATCTCGGCCGCCGCCGGGTGGAAGGACGGCGGCTTCTATCGTGACACGTGGCAGGCGCGGTACTCGAACTTCCAGCTCTTTTCGGAGCCGTTGCAGATGCACCTGACGGCGATCCGCCGCGACCACGGCTACGAGGCAACGGCGCAGGTCCTGTACCCGTTTTTCACCGACCTGCAGCCGCGGGCGTGGCGTGTCGCGGGCGGCTCGAGCGAGGACCTGATCCCGTTTCGCGCCCCCGGCCGGGAGCCGACGTCGTTAGGCGTCCGCCGGGAGTTCGCCGACGCCGGCGCCGTGGCACGGATCGGCAACCCCGGCAGCCTGGCGATCTTTGGCGGCTCCGTTTCGTTCGAGCGTGGTGCGCCGGACCAGCAGGCCGCGTTCGTGACCGATACCGGCCTGGTCCCCGACAGCGATCCGGCGCTTCGCCTTCGCTACGACCCGTTCCGGTCGGCGCGCCTCAACCTGCTGCTCGGCTATCGCTACGTGAACTTTCTTCGCGTCTCGGGCTTCGACGCCCTGACGGGCGTCCAGGACGTGCGGCGTGGCGTGCAGGCGGCGCTGACGATCGGCCGCGGGCTTCCCGTCGACGGGCCGGCCCGTGACGAGATGTTCGTCTCGGGCAACCTGTATGGCGGCGTCGGGTCGGCGGCGTCGTTTGCCGGGCTGGAAGTGCTGGCGGAAGGCCGCCGGCTGACGTCGGGGGATTGGGAGTCGGTGCTGGTGAGCGGGCGGTTTGGTGCCTACCTGCGGCCGCATCCGCGCCACACGTGGACGGGAAGCCTCGAGTATTCCTCGGGACGGAAGCAGTGGTTGCCGTTCCAGTTGGCGTTAGGCGATGCGCGGGGCGGTGTGCGCGGCTACGAGGATGCCGAAATCGGCGGTGCGTCCCGACTGGTGGCGCGTCTCGAGGAGCGGTGGCGGATCGGCAACATCCGCGGCACGGGTGACCTGGGCGTGGCGTTTTTTGCCGAGGCCGGGAAGCTCTGGGCGGGTGATGCGCCGCTGGGTCGTAACACCGGGTACCTGCCCTCGGTCGGCGTGGCCCTGCTGGGCGCCGTCCCGCCGCGTTCCCGGCGGATGTGGCGGCTGGATATTGCGGTGCCGCTCGAACGTACGGCGGGCGCGAAATGGGGACTGCGCCTGACCAACGAAGACCGGACGCGCGCCTTCTGGAACGAGCCTAACGATGTCCGGCGCAACCGCGAAAGGTCCGGATTGGTTACCGCATTCGGTGTGCCTTAAAGACGATTCTCGACGGTAGGGCGGAACACGGAGGGCACTGGGGGTCGCTGAAAGACGCAGGTACTGCTGGCGCAAACCGGGACACCATTGGGGACGGTCTCGCGGTGGTTGGCGCGACTTGCATGGTGTCCCGGTTTGTGCCTGCCGTATCGGTGTCTCTCCGTGATCCCGGTGCTTTCCGCGTTCCGCTCTTCCAGCGAAAATCGTTCTTCTAGTGTTTTGCTTCTCCCATCATGCGACGGATGGGCACGACCAGGAGAGCGAGGACGGCGGTCGCGATAAAGAGCGAATAGGCGGTGCGCTCGAAGAGCCGCGGCATCTCGGCGAGGTTGTTCGGGTCGACGTGGCCGCCGACCAGGCCGGCGATCAGGTTGCCTAACGCCGTGGCCATGAACCAGACCCCCATCATCTGCCCGACAAAGCGCCGTGGCGAGAGCTTGGTCATCGAGCTCAGGCCCACGGGACTGAGCGAGAGCTCGCCGATCGTCTGCAGCAGGTAGCTGCCGGTGAGCCACCACATCGAGACGCGGGTACCTTCGCCGCCGGCGATGACGGCGTTGGCCGCGGCGACCATCAGGTAGAACCCGAGTCCGGCGAAGAGCAGGCCGAAGGCGAACTTGGCGGGACTCGACAGCTCCTTGCCGCGCTTCGCCATCGTGACCCAGAGCGCCGCGAACACGGGCGCGAGGGTGATGACGAAGAACGAATTCACGGACTGCAACCAGAGAATGGGTACTTCCCATCCGAACAGGTTCCGGTCCGTGAAGTCGGCCGCGAAGAGGTTCAGCGATGTCGGCGCCTGTTCGAACGCCGACCAGAACACGATCGCAAACAGGAACAGTACCAGGATGATCGCCATCCGCTTCTTCTCGTCGGTGTCGAGACCGGCGAAGAGGAACAGATAGCCGAAATAGGCGACGGCCATGCCGAGGATCACGTTCCGCATCTGCTCGCCGATCGCCACCGGATCGATGGTCAGGGCGCCGGTCATGGCGAGGAGCACGACGAGCACAATGATGGCGACACCGCCGAGCGTGACCCGTTTCACGGTCCGTTGCTGTTCGGGTGTACCCGATGGCAGCAGGCCTAACGGGCCGAGGGTGGTCCCGGCGCGCATACGGAACGTGATGAGGCCAAGGAGCATGCCGACACCGGCCGCACCGAAGCCGTAGTGCCAGCCGACCCGTTCACCGAGGTAGCCGGTGATCAGCGGCGCGATGAGGGCACCGACGTTGATGCCCATGTAGAAAATGGAAAATCCGGCGTCGCGGCGGGCCCCGCCTTCGGGATACAGGTCACCGACGATCGCCGAGATGTTCGGCTTCAGCATGCCGGTGCCCATGACGATGAGTACGAGCCCGGCGAAGAAGGCCGGCTTGGAGAGGACCGACGAGAGGGCGATGGCCAGGTGACCGGCGGCAATCAGGATACCGCCGTAGTAGATCGACCGCTGCAAGCCCAGCCAGCGATCCGCGATCCAGCCGCCTGGCAAGGAGGCGAGGTAGACGCTGGCGGCGTAGATGCCGACGATGGCGGACGCCTGCTGGCGGTCGAAGCCGAATCCTCCATCGAGGAGTGCGGCGGACATGAACAGCACCAGCAACGGCCGTATCCCGTAATACGAGAACCGCTCCCACATCTCCGTGAAGAAGAGCGTGTTCAGGCCGCGCGGGTGACCGAAAAACGAGCGATCGCCGGTGTAGCGTTCGGTGTCGGCGGAGGGGGCGGGTGAGGTCATGTGGCTGGTGGGAGGATGGCGGAAGGCGGACGGCAGGCGTTAGGCAATCACGGCATGACGGGCAGGTGGCGTTCGGGTGGCCTGGTGCCGCCGGCCTGGCGCTGTGACTCCCACGGGATGCCCGTCGGCGGCTGCTTGATACACGCGACCCAGTGTCCGGGTGCTTTTTCCTCGAGCGGCGGAACGATGGCGGCGCAGGCGGCGTCGCGGGCCGGGTGATGGCACCGCGGGTGAAAGACGCACCCACTCGGCGGGTTGGCGGGCGACGGCACATCGCCGGCCAGCACGATCCGGCGGCGTTTCGTCACGGGATCGGGCACCGGCACCGCCGAGAGCAGCGCCTGCGTATAC
>CAMPKM010000090.1 GCA_946887155.1 uncultured Gemmatimonadota bacterium | reverse complement strand
AGCCCGACCTGGACCTCATCGGCGATGCACAGGCCGCCGGCGGCGCGCACATGGCGGTATGCCTCGGCCAGGTAACCCGGCGGAAGCGGCACCTGTCCACCACACGACAGGATCGATTCGCAGAGGAACGCGGCGGGCCGCCGGCCTGCCTGACGAATGCGGCCCACGGCCTCACGCACTGCCTGCGCGTACTTGAGCCCTGCGTGGTCGTCGTCCTCTCGGAACGGTCCACGATACGTGTCCGGCATGGGCACCGCGTGCACCCACGGCGGCGCGCCGGACCCACCAGGCCCGTTGAACTTGTACGGGCTCACTTCGACCAGCGTCGACGTGTTGCCGTGGTAGCCGGCGTCCACGACGATCATGTCCCGCTCGTGCGTGAATGCGCGGGCCATGCGAATGGCCAGTTCGTTCGCTTCACTCCCCGAGTTCACGAAATAACAGACGCTGAGCGGTGCGGGGAGCGTCCCGCGCAGGCGCTCGGCGTACTGCAGGATCGCTTCGTGGAGGTAACGCGTGTTCGTGTTGAGCGCAGCCATCTGCCGCTGCCCGGCGCGCACCACTCCGGGATGCGCATGCCCCACGTGCGCCACGTTGTTGACGGCATCCAGGTACCGACGCCCGCTGGCATCGATCAGGTGTTGCATGACACCGCGGACAATGTGCAGCGGCTTCCGGTAAGAGATGCTCAACGATGGGCCAATCACGTCCGCGCGCGAGTCCAGCAGCGTCGACACTGGTCTGGGCATCGGTGCGCGAGCGCGTCCGTCGACGCCCGCCAAAGATGAAGGATCAGGCGAAACACTCAGCCGTACACGCCGTTCGGCGGGTCGCGCGACACCGGGGTATTCGCCCACCCGGTCGAACATGTCGCAGATGACCTGCACGTGCACGTGAGGCCACCAACCACCGTTGACCGTTACGTCGCCAAGCCAGCCAAGCAACTCGCCGGCTCGGACGACGCTGCCCACCTTCAGGGCGTCAATGGACTCCCGACTGAGGTGCCCGTACAGCGTCCAGAACGCAGGGCGTTCATTCGTGGCGCCATGTTCGAGGATGATCGTCGGACCGTAGTCGCCCGGCTCGGTGTTGTCGCGCAGGCTGTGAACGACGCCGTCGAGCGGAGCGTGAATCGCGGTGCCGGCCGGTGCACCGATGTCGATGCCTATGTGCACCGTCCGCCATTCAGGGCCATCGTTACCGTCCAGCCGGAACAAATCGGTCGTGTAGATCGCCCGCACTTCATCGTAACGGCCAATCCCGACGCGTGCGCCGGACCCCTCCAGTTCGTCATCGACCAGCTTCGAGAAGCGGCGCTGGTCGCGCCATTCGTCGATCGTCCCGATCGTCAGGCTGCTGACGCTGAAGTCGTGAACGTGAATGTCGTGCTGCTCGAGGCCGTGGCCGAGCAACGGCGCGAACTGGTGCGAGTTCTTCGAGAGCCAGGCGGCGACCTGTGCGCCAGCGGGACATGGCTCCAACCCACAGGCATCCCGGAATCGGTACTCCGCCAGTCGGGGATGAACGTCGTTGAGCTGGTCGAGCAGACGATACGCCGACTGGACACTCACCTGCAGATACTCGTTTTCCGGTGATGTCTCGGCCTGAATGGCCGCGTTGACCACGCTGACCGCCAGTCGCGTCCGCACGAGCGGGAACAGGAGCGCGATTTCTTCTTCGGTCAGCGGAAAGGCGGCGTGGTATCCGGCGAGCAGGTGTGCACCGGCCGTGATCGGATCAGGCTTGGCCATCATCGCGTACGCCATGGCGATTGCGGCGTCACAGACTGGGTGCGACGCCAGCAGGTCACCGAAGTCGATGATACCCGACGGCGCCAGCGCGCCCTCGCTGTTCCGGCCTACCAGCAGGTTCCAGTCGTTGCCATCGTTATGCACGACGCTCGAGCGCGTCGCGGCCAGGCGGGGTTGCACCGTGCCCGTATACTCGCCGATGATGTCCCTGACCTGTGCGCGACGCACGCCGTCGCTGATGCGATCGACATGCTCGGCAATCCATCCTGCCGTTGCCAGGTCCCACTTCAGGGACCGGCGCGCAGCGGGGTGCTCGAAATCAGTGAGCGCCGCGGTGATCGATCCTGACCACCTTCCGATCGCCTGAAGCAGTTCCGGACCGTGCGGCGACACTTCGGCGAGTGGCTTTCCAGGGAGCCAGGTCAGCAGGCGTGCCGAGTGGGTTTCGCCGCGGATCGTGTGGTGGACCACTCGGGAACGAGTTAGCGATGGCACGATTGCCGGGGTCCGCGCTTCCGGGGCTCGCGCGGCCAGGTGCACCAGGGCGGCTATCTGCAGGTCGATCGCGGCGGCGTCCTCCAGGGGGGAGGCGATTTTCAGGACGAACTCGCTGGCATCTCCTGTGTACACGTGAAAATTCCGCTCGCGCTCGCCTGGGAGCGGACGGATGGTGCCTCGAATTCCCCAGTGTTCGGCGAGGATTTCGGCGGCGTCTGTAGTGGTGACATCCGGGAGCGGGTGGGTCAGCGCAGGCACGGAGAGAAGTTATCGGTCGGCAGCGACACAGGAGAGCGGTCACGCTTGCGACATGCGTGTCCCTCGCGGTAGATGACCCGCGCCGAAAGGCGCCCTTTCACCGGAGAGTACGATGCGACGATGGCGGCCGATCCTGGCGACGGTGCTGATCCTTGTACTCCCGGGCTGCGTCCGGTGGCGACTCGTCCCCGTTCCCAGGCCGCCGGCACCGCCGAACGTGGTATCCGATCAGTCGCGAGTGAGGCTGAACAGCGGTCAGGCGGTCGGTTTCCTCACTCTGGTCGTGGCGAGCGATTCCATCTTTGGCATTCGGAACAACGATGCGCGAACCCGGATGACGATCTCGCACGACCAGGTCCGTCGTATCGAGGTCCGGCAGAAGGACCCGGTGAAAACGCTTGGTTTACTCGGCGCAATCGCGTTCGGTCTATGGTATACGGGGATGATGGGGGTGGGGCCTAACCGATAATGCGATTGGTTAGTGGTTATTGGTTAGTGGTATTGGGTATTGGTACCAGTTCCCAATACCGATAGACGTAGAGGTACCAGGGCCCGTCGCCGCAGCCGAACAACAGTTCGAGTAACCAGTAACCAATACCAGTTACCTCCCTACGGGCGCTCTCACCTTTCCTACGACCGCCGTCACGTTGTCGGTGCCGCCGCGTGTCAGGGCTAGGTCTATGAGGTTGCGAACAGTTTCCTCGGCACTGTTCTCGCGAGCCAGCCGTTCGCGGATTTCGTCATCGGTGACGTGTTTCGTCAGCCCATCGCTGCAGACCAAAGTGATATCGCGGCGAGTGACATCTGTAATGGTTATTTGCGGCACGACCTCATCGTTGCCGACTGCGCTCCATAACACGTGCTTGAGGCGCGCTGCTTGCGGGCTTCCGGGCTTGATGGCTCCGGATTCGAGCATCAACTGCTCGTATGTCTGATCGGATGTGAATCGTGTGAGTTCGCCATCGCGGAACCGATACATCCGGCTGTCTCCCACATGAACGATGAAGGCGCGCGGCCAGAAGGCGGCGTACATCGTGAGCGTCGTCGCCGGTTTGCCACCCGCGTCCCTTCCCATTTCCACCAGCGCCGCGTGCGCCTTCATCACCGCGCCGCGTAGTTCAGTCGAGGACTTTTCCTGCTGCGTGAGCACGAGCTCGGAGCAGATTTCGGTCGCATGGAGCAGGTGCGCCGCGAGGGTTGATAGCGCGAGCGCGCTCCCGTCACCCGCGGTGGCCAGGCCGCCGACGCCATCGGCGACGAGCAGGAGAAAGCCCCGCGATCCGGTTTCGTGGTTCCCGATGCCGCCGGGAATCGACGTGTGATGAACACGGAGGTTCCGGTGGAAGCTGGCGATGAGGAAGTGGTCGTTATTGCTCGACCGGACTTTTCCCTGGTGCGTAAGCCCGAACGTGTCGATTTCGGACATGGCCGGACGCGGCACGTTGTCCGACGCTCCGAGACTGGTCTCGATCCCGTCCTTGTCGCCCATGCCCTCAATTCGAACTCGCTTGCCGTTCCGTGGCAAGGAGCCGAGCGGGTACCTGTACCCGTACCCGTACCCGTACCCGTACCAATAACCACCAACCAATACCACAACGCCCTTCTCTCTGAATCCTCCCCAACCCTTTAACCGTATATGTTGTCACACCACATATGGCCAAGCCGACCCTGACATCCGAAATGAAGAAGGGGAGCGCGGAGCTCCTCATTCTCGCCATCCTCGAGGATGGCCAGCGCCATGGCTACGAGATCGCGCGGCAGATCGAACTACGGTCGCGCGGCGCCATCTCGTTTCACGTGGCATCGCTCTACCCCATGCTCTACCGGCTCGAGGCACGTGAACTGATCGAGGGGCGTTGGGTCGAGAAAGCAGGACAGCGCCGCCGCCGCTACTACCGCCTGACGTCGGAAGGAACCGAAGTGCTCGCGGCACAACGCAGCCTCTGGCAGGAATTCTTCACCGGCATCAACCGCGTTGCCCGGCTGCGGACCACATGACGGTCCGTGACTGGCGTGCCCTGGTGCGCGACACGCTCGAGAACATCACCGGCGATCCGGCGCATGACGCGGACATCGTCGAGGAACTCGCACAGCACATCTCGCAACGATTCGACGAGCACGTCGCGCGTGGAAACTCCGAAAGCAGGTCGCTCGATCTCGCGCTGTCGGAACTTGCCGAACCCGTTTCACTGAAGCGATCGCTTCGCGATTCCGCACGACAGCGGAGTCTCGCGGTCGTACCACCGGTTGCCGGAGGAAGATCGTCCGTGTGGAATGATTTCGCTCAGGACCTCAGGTACGGCACCCGCGTGCTGTTCCGGTCGCGCGGGTTTGCCGCCGCCGCCATCCTCACACTCGCCATCGGGATCGGCGCGACGACGGCGATTTTCAGCGTCGTCAACGCGGTCCTGCTGCAGCCGGTTCCGTTCCGTGAGCTCGACCGGATGGTCATGGTCTGGCAGACCGACCGTAACACGGGCACCAACCGCGAGCCGTCATCGCTCCCCGACTTCATCGACGTGAAGGAGCGAAGCCGCCAGTTGTCCGATGCGGCCGGCTTCATCGCGAGCGAAGGGAACATTACACCGGTCGACGGCGACCCGAGCCGGGTCCCCGTTCTCTTCAGCACCAGCGGACTGCTCGATGTGTTAGGCATCCAGCCGGCGATGGGCCGCGGCTTCACTGCCGAGGAGGATATTCGCGGCCAGGGGCACGTCGCGATGATCAGCGATCGGCTCTGGGAGCAGCAATTTCAGCGCGCCACCAATGTCGTCGGCCGCACGATCCGGTTGAGCGACCTGGAATACACGATCGTTGGCGTGGTTCCCGCGTCGGCTGACTTTGGCGCGATGCAGATCCTGCGTTCGGCCGCGTACGGGCGCGGCTTTGCCGACCGGGATCTCCGGTCCCGGGTCGACGTCTGGTTGCCGATGGGGGCGGTCGGCCGGGAGCTCGTGCGGAGCACACATCCCCTGCTCGTCCTCGGTCGCCTTGCGCCCGGTGCATCCGTGGCGTCGGCCCAGTCCGAGCTCACGTCGATCATGGCCGACCTCGAAGCGCAGTATGCCGGCTCGAACGTCGCGCGCGGCGCATTCGTCGAGTCGATGAACGACGTCATCTTCTCGCGCGTACGCGGCACGCTCTGGGTACTCCTCGCCGCGGTCGGGTTCGTGCTCCTCATCGCCTGCGTAAACGTCGCCAACCTGCTGCTGGCCCGCGGCACCGCCAGGCTGCGCGAGGTGGCCGTACGCACCGCAATGGGAGCACCGCTTCGCCGGCTCGTCAGGCAGTTCGCTGCCGAAAACCTGGTGATGACGTCGGTCGCGACGATACTCGGCATGGCGATCGCGTTGCTGGCGCTGAAACTCATGGTGGCGGTTGCGCCGGCGGACATCCCGCGCATTACGGACGTTCGTATCGACGGCGTCGTGCTGGCCGTTGCCACCGGCCTCGCGATCTTCACAGGCCTGGTGTTCGGGGTTGTTCCGGCGATCCAGGCACGCAGGGTGGACCTGCAGGGCGCGCTCAAGTCGGATGAATCGCGCGGCGCGAGCGCGAGTCGTGAACGCGGCCTGCTGCGCTCCACGCTCGTGGTTTCCGAAGTGGCGTTGGCGGTGGTGCTGCTGGTCGGCGCCGGCCTGCTGGTGAAGAGCGCCTGGCGCCTCTCGCAGGTCGAGACGGGGTATAGCACCGAGAACGTGGTGAAAGCGGAATTTCAGTTACCTCCCGGTCGTTATCCGACCCAGAACGGCTGGCCGAATTTCGTGGAGGTTCACCGGTTCAACGACGACCTGATGCAACGCGTGCGCGGCCTCCCGGGCGTGCAAGCGGCTGCGATCGTTGGCAATCATCCGGTCGATCCCGGTTCCCAGAATTCGTGGCGTGTGGTCGGACGCGAGTCCGAAGGCGCCAACTGGCCCGAGGTTTCCATCCGACGGGTCAGTACCTCGTACCTGGAGACCGTCCGGCTTCCACTCGCGAGCGGTCGTGCGTTCGGCGACGGCGATGGCCCCGCGGACCCAGCCGTGTCGATTATCAACGAAGCGCTGGCCCGGCGGTTCTTTGAAGGACGTGAGCCACTTGGCCAGCAAATCGCCCTCTGGGGCTCCGCTCGGACCATCGTCGGAGTGGTGAAGGATGAGCGCATCAACGGCCTTGCCCGTGAGGCGCCACCGGCGATCTACCTCCCGTTCCGGCAGGCACCGTCGTTCAATGGCGCCGAGGCGCTCCTCGTCAGGACGAGCGCGCCGATTTCCGGGCTGGTGAATTCGTTGCGCGGGGCGGTGCGGCAAGTCGATCCACAGCTCGCGGTATTCGGCATCCAGCCACTGGAGGAAGTGCTCGGCGCGTCGGTGGCGCAGCAGCGCTTCGTGATGCTGCTGCTCATCGCGTTCTCGGGCGTCGCTGTCATCCTCGCGGCGATCGGCATCCACGGCATCCTCAGCTACACGATTGCGCAGCGCCGCCATGAACTCGGTATCCGCATCGCGTTAGGCGCGACGCCGGGCCGGGTCACGAATCTCGTGCTCGGGCAGGGAGCCCGGCTGACGGCAGTCGGCCTGCTGATCGGGGTCCTGGCCGCATTCGCGCTGACGAGGGTCATCGCCAGCCAGTTGTACGGCGTGTCGGCGACCGACCTGACGGCGTTTGCGGCGGTGCTTCCCGTCCTGGGTGCCGTGGCGATGCTCGCCACCTGGCTCCCCGCACGTCGCGCCGTGCGCCTCGATCCGCTCGACGCCATGCGTGACTGAGTCTGACGGAGACGCTGGCGAGACGCGTGAGGCGCGCGGCACACGGGCACCTCCGGCGAGAACCGGGACACCCCGCCGCGGGGCTGTCTGCGCCGTACGCAACCGGCCCGGTGTCCGGTTCTCGCCTGCCGTTCAGTGTTGCTCCATGGTTCCAGCGTCGTCCGCGTTCGCTCTACCCGTAAAATCGTCCGCAGTTGTAAGGGTGTCGGCGGGGGTGTGGCAGTGAGTCGGCAGATTGTGGCATACGTCCTGTAGGGGCAGCATGAAGCGTTAGGCGTCCGTTGAGGAAACCAGACGGATCATGCCATGCTGACCAGCCTGCGTCTCATTCCAATAGTGTTCGTGGCGTTCGCCTGCTCGTCAGGCAGTGCGCTGCCGACGTCGCCCGGCGACGAAATCCAGTCCGCGGACACGACCGCGCCTGACGATCCGTCGCTCAGCTATGAGTTCGGCGCGAAGTTCGAGCCGCCGCTCGGCCGCGTCGTCCACGGCATGGGGCAGTGGGTCAACGGCAACCCGCAGTACATGGCCATGTTGCCGGCGTCGAACCAACCGGCGTCGGAGCTGATGTTCATGACCCTGGGCGATACGCCGAGGCCCTGGGATCCGTCGGAGATCGCGGCGCGCATGGCGTCGATCAATGCCGCCGGCCGCATCCCGCTCATGGACCTCGCGCTCAGGGGATTGCAGCCAACGCCCGCCGTGCTCAAGACCATGGCTGACAAGACATATGGGATCGACAGTTTGGTCGCGTACACCACGCAGTTCGACGCACGCATCCAAAGCTTCATTGACGTACTGAAGACGAATGGCGAGCCGGTGATGCTGCGCATTGGCGGCGAGTTCAGTGGTGCGTGGAACGGCTATCATCCGTACGCCTATCCGGTCGCCTTCCGGAAGATCGTGAACATGTTTCGCGCGCGCGGCGCGACCAACGTCGCCTTCATCTGGTGCTACGAACCTGCCGCTGCCGACGACTTTGACACCATGGACACTGCTGGGAACGCGAAGTGGTACCCGGGCGACGATTACGTCGACTGGTTTTCCATTGACCTGTTCTCTGCCCATGATGTCGGCGGCGTTACGACCGGCCACGGCGCCCTATCCGCGTTCGGCCGCACGCTGAGGTTTCTCGATATGGCCGTCGCGCGCCGACGACCGGTTGTCATCGCCGAAAGCTCGCCAAGCCATTTCGACCTGGCGGATCCTGCGCAGGGCGCGGCCGCCTGGAGCGACTGGTTCACGCCCCTCTTCTCCCTCATTTCGTCGCGCAGCGAGATCAAGTGGTTTCACTACATCAACTACGATTGGACGAAGGCGTCGTATTATGCCGCAACGGGATGGCAGAACAACGACATCACCCTCAATGCGTCATTATCATCGCAGTACAAGTTCGAGATCGCGAAACCAAAATACCTGCACGCGGGTGAACTGCATCTCCTCAAGCACTGACCTCACGGATATGAGCGGAGGACGCGGCAGGTCAAAAGCTGGAGAACCGAGTTGCCGCGGATAACGCGAATCCACGCGGATCTCGTTTTGCTTGGCTCAAAGGCTTTCATTCGCGGGTGCCGGAACGCCGAAGGGAAAGGGTCGATTCGCGAAATCCGTAGTTCTTGCGTCATCCGCGACCCGGGTTGTGGCTTCGTCGGCGAAGCGAAGTAAACTGGCGTAGATGCGATGCGTCGGAGATACTCCAACACATGCGAATTCTCGTTGGGTTTCTGGCGCTCATCCTTGCCGCCGTACCTGCCCGCGCGCAGCGGGCGCTTCACTGGCGAGACATCAGCGTCGATGCGCGGCTCGAGGCGGACGGCACGCTCCGAATCACCGAGCGGCAAACGATGGTGTTTACCGGCGACTGGAACGGCGGGGAACGCCGGTTCGACGTCCCGTTCCGCCAGCGGCTCACGTTCAATCGCATGTACCGCATGGACGATGCTGGCGGTACACACCTGATGCGCGAGGGCGACCGCGAGAACATCGACGAATACGAATTCGTCAACTCGACGACCTTGCGTTGGCGTAGCC
>CAMPKM010000089.1 GCA_946887155.1 uncultured Gemmatimonadota bacterium | reverse complement strand
GTTCTTGCGGGTTCTATCTCGACCCGGATATTCCGCCACTTGCCCTGCCTGAACCTCGCTACGCTCAGGAGGCAACGCGTCGCGTGACCCACGAGGATCGCCGACCAGATGTCCACCGGCTGCAATCCACGCATGGCCTGGATGACCGAGCAGATGCCTAACGGGATGACGATCTGCGAGATGATCGAGATGTAGAGCGGACCGCGGGTGTCGCCCGTTCCCTGCAGCCCGCCGGTGTACACCAGCGCGACGGAGATGAAGAGACCCGACACGCTCAGGAACGTCAGCAGTTGTACGCCGATCTCGACCACCGCCGGCTCCGACATGCCGAACGCGCCGAGCAGGAGGCGCGGAATCGTCAGGAACAGGGCTGCCACGAAAATGCTCACCGCCAGTCCGATTCGCGTCGCGACACGCACACCCTCGACCGCCCGGTCCGGATGGCCGGCGCCAAGGTTCTGTCCCGCGTATGCCGCCGACGCGCCCATCAGGCCGACCGATGTCCACGTGATGAGCGAGAACAGTTCGGTGTAGCCGACCGCGTACGCGGCCTGCGCCTCCGCGCTCTGCTGCAGCGAGCCGATGAAACGCAGCAACAATACGCCGGCGATGTTCATGGCCACGCCCTGCACACCGGTCGGAAGGCCGAAGCGGAACAACGCGCGGATGATACTCCAGTCCAGCCTCCAGCTCGTGTCCCGCAGCGAGATCACCCAGTTGCCGAAGATCAGTTTGTAGACCGCGTAACCGCTGACGAGCGTTCCGGCGAGGGTGGTGCCGATCGCCGCTCCCGTGGTTCCCAGTGTGGGCAACGGCCCGAGTCCCGGAATCAGGATCAGGTTGAGCGCGATGTTGAGCACCGTGAGCGCGACGCCGAGCCGCAATGGCGTTCGAGCGTCGCCGGCTGCTCGTAAGGCGCCGCCGAGCATGAAGAACATCATCATGCCCATGCTGGCGACGAACATGAGGCGCAGAAAGGGCAGCGCCTCCGCCTGGACAGCCGGTTCGGCGTTCACCAGCTCCAGCAACGACGGTGCCGCGAACCAGCCAATCGGCGCCAGCACCGCCACCGACAGCACCGCCGCCGTGATCATCGCCTGCGCGACGGTGCGGTTCACTTTCTCCGGATCGTCGGCGCCCGCGAACCGTGCCACCAATACGGCCATGCCGGAGAACAGCGAGCTCACGAACACCATCACGACCAGGAAAATCTGCCACGAGACCCCGATCGCCGCGTTCCCGGTGTACCCAACGAAATTGCCGACCATAATGTGATCGACGATGCCCTGCAGTCCGCCAAAGGCGTTCTGCAGCATCGTGGGCCAGGCAAGTTTCCAGACGGCTGGGGCGATCGGACCGTCTACGATCGACCGGTCAAATCGCCCACTCGGTGTCGAAGCCATGACCGTGCAGAATCGCCAGCGTGAAAGGGAGGGGCAAGACGCTGGCGCTGTGTTGCGTCGCCCAGTACCTCAGTCCGTCCGTTACGTGTTCAGTCCGTGCCCACCAACGGGGATGGTTTCCACCCGGTTGCTGAAGCCCGCGATTAACGGCCGGGCGACAGAGATCGTTGCCTTTACCTGAGGCAGGGCAAGGGAACCGGCATGACTTTCCTTGCTGTCCCAGACCTCCGTGATCCAGATCGCGTCGGAATCATCGGGGTCGAGGGCAATCACATATGAGAGGCACCCCGGCATCGACCGCGTGCCGCCGAGCATCGCGCGCACCAGTTCATCCCGCTTGCCGGCAACTGCGTTCATCTTACCGATCAATCCATACATCTCACACCTTTCCGTTTGGTCGACTGACTTTAGCGCCGGAGTCGTTCTTCCGCCTGGCCGGTTGAACCCAGAACGTCACTGACGTGCCTGTCGAGACCGCCCGGACACCGGCAGATTCAGGCGTGGTTCGACCTCATCCGGAGTCTACATGCCGCGTTTGCTCCTTTTCACGCTCCTCGCGCTCGTCGTTCCTTCGTCCGCGGTGCACGCCCAGTTCGGAAACATGGGGGGCAGTACGCGTCCAATCAGTCTCGTGATCAGTGGCGGGCTCACGGTTCCATCCGGCGATCTCGCGGACTTTCACGATCCCGGGTTCCACTACGACGCGTCGCTCATCGTGAACATTCCCGGATTCCCGATTGCGTTGCGGCCGGAGTTTTCGCTCACGCAGTTCAAGCTCAAGGAACCGGTCCTGACCCCGAACGCTGACGACGTGACGAACATGATGGCCTTCATGGGCAACCTCGAACTGCCACTCGGCGGTGGACTGTACGTGCTGGCCGGCGGCGGGATCCTGTCGCTGTCGGCGCCCGGTGCGCTGACGGGCGGCGGCGAAGAATCATCGAAGAAATTCACGTTCGACGCCGGGGCGGGGCTGCGGTTCGCGTTAGGCAGCGTGCGGGGTTTCGTCGAGGCCCGGATCGGGGCGGCGTCCTACGACGAGGGCAAGGTCGGCTTCAGCAAGGCACAGTTCATTCCGGTGACGTTCGGGTTGGTGTTCTGATCGGCTAGCGCTCCTTCCTGTTCCTGAGATCCGCGAACCAGTTCGTCACGACATTGACGCGCCGAAGTTCCTGGCCCTCGGGAAACTTCAACATCAGGAATCGCTCGCCGTCGGGCGAGACGTCGTAGCTCGCCGGCACGGACCAGTCTTCGCGGCTCTGGTATGGGCCCCCGAACAGTGCCACCGGGCGTCCGGCCGCGCCGGTGGCCGGGTCGACCGAAACGACCATGACTGAATCACCGCGACGGAACGCCAGTTCACGTCCGCCCTTCGTCCACCATGGCTCGCTTCCGCCTCCGCTCGATACCTGTACGCGACTCACGGTCGGGTCGGGGTACGACTGGATGAACACTTCCAGCCGGCCGGCTTCATTGGAGTCGTACGCCATCCACCGCGCGTCGGGCGAGATCGCCGGATGCCCGAGCGTGAAGCCGTTGGCCACATAACGAGAGGCGCGCTGCGGCTCATCGACGGGCGCGGTCCAGATCTCCGACGTTCCCGACATGCTGAGAACGAAGGTCAGAATCCCGGTTCGCGAAACGTTGCCGGTGATGCGGTCGTGCAAGCCACCGATGAACCGGCTGCCGCTGCGGCTGGCGTCAGACGTGCGCCGGTACAGCTCGAAGAGCGGGCGCTCGCTCATGTAGATCAGGTCGCGCCCGTCGGGCGTCCACACGGCACCGAAGTCCGCGGCATCCTCCGTCGTGATCCTGACCCGGCTCGAACGGTCGGGGTCATATACCCACACGTCGTTGGCCGAGCGTGGCGCGGCGTACGTCACGGATAGGCGCTTGCCATCGGGCGCCCAGCGCGGTTCTGCATAACGATCCGGTGCCTGGATCAGCGGGCGTTCATTCCCGTTCCGATCCACCTCCACGACGGTCACGCGAGTGCCTGCCGAGCTGGCCCGGAGGTACGCAAGGGTGCCGTTCGGGGACACGTCCCAGGACGCATGCCCGTCGGAAAAATTCATGGATACATCATCGATCACGACGGTCTGCGAGCCGATCGCCTCGAGTTTTCCGGCATCGAATTCCACGGCCAGTACCGTCTCGTCTCTGGCGAACAACAGGTGACCCGTCGGCAGCAGCTTGCCCATGACGCCGCCCGCGATGATGACTTTGCGCGCACCAGACTCCACGTCGAGTACTTCGATCGTCGCGCGAGAAATCGGAGTGCGATAGGCGGTGAACAGGATCGATTTCCCGTCCGGCAGCCACTGCGGCCACCAGTGGGCGAGCTCGCCGTTCGCTGTGTCCGGTTCCGTGAGCTTCCGTTCGGCGCCACCCGCTTCGTTCACGAGCCACAATCCACTCTGGTAGCTCTTGCTGAAGGCGATTCGCCCGTCGCTGTTCCAGGCGCCACCACCCCAGCTTGATTCACCGATTTGAACCGGGGTGCCACCGGCGATCGGGAGCTTCATCAGCTTTCCGTTTGCGGCAAACGCGACGAACTGCCCGTCGGGAGACAGGAAGTAGCGTTCACCCATCGAGCCGGGAATGACAGTGGAATGGAGGCTGTCCAGCCGGCGCGCCACGAGCACCGGTCGCTGACCGACGATCGCTCGCGCCAACACCGTGCTCCCATCCGGCGTGACCAGCACGGAGTTCGTCCCCGCGAACGACTCGGCCTGGTCGAGCGGGACGTCGAAGCGCATGGTCGGCATCGGGCCGCGATCGAGCACCCCGCGCGTCGCGAGCGCGATCGCGGCCGCGCCAAGCGCCATCGCCGTTCCCCACGCCCACCATGGATTGCGAACGATCCGCGCCAGGCCGCGGCCCGATCGTTGACTCGTTGGCACGGGTGACGAGACGGTGGCCGTGGGCGTCATGAGCGCATCGCCGAATAGCGCGGCGCTCATGAAACGATCGGCGGGCAGCTTCTCCAGCGCCCGCCGCACGGCCGCATCCACGTGCGCCGGAATCGTGTGACGCTGTCCTGTCAGAGAGCGTGGTGATTCGGTCACGACTCGCGCCACGATGGCCTGTGCCGTCGGGCCGGTGAACGGCGGTTCACCGACGAGCATTTCATACGTGACGCAGCCTAACGCGTAAACATCGCTGCGGGCGGTGACCTCCCGCTCGCCCATCGCCTGCTCGGGACTCATGTAGTGCGGCGTGCCGAGGCTCATGCCGGTCTCGGTCATGCGCGTGGCACTATCGGAACGGCTCACCGCGAGTGCAATGCCGAAATCCGCCACCACCGCCCGCCCGTCGTGCAGCAGGATGTTCTCGGGCTTGATGTCGCGGTGCACCACCCCGCGGCGATGCGCGTAGTCCAGCGCGTCGGCGACTTCTCGCGCGATGCGCACCGCTTCGTCGACCGGGAGCTGAGTCTCCCGGTTGAGCCGGTCGCGCAGCGATTCACCCTCGACGTACGGCATCACGTAGAAGACCGTGCCGTCCACTTCACCCGAGTCGAACAGAGCGAGGATGTGCGGATGCTGCAGGTTCGCCGTGGTCTTGATCTCGTGGAGAAAACGCTCCGCGCCGATCACGGCGGACAGCTCGGATCGCAGCACCTTCAGGGCCACGCGCCGTTCGTGGCGCACGTCGTGGGCGAGGTACACCGTCGCCATGCCACCCGACCCCAGCTCGCGTTCGAGGCGGTAGCGTCCCGCCAGCGCGTGGGTGAGTCGGGCGAGGTCCATGGCCATGGGCTCCAAGGTTACGTAAAGGCCCCTCTGTGCCGCTATGGCATAAACGCCCCGAGTCCCTTCACGCGGAAAGTGCACGGGGGCAGATTCCGGGTCCGCGCTTACGGAGCCTTCATGCGCAGATTGTTCTTCCTGGCCAGCCAGACCGCCGCGCTCTCACTGTTCGGCGTGATGTCACTTTCGGCCCAGGGCGGCCGAGGCCGCGGAGGTGAAGCGGCAACCACGATTTCGCCCGGGCAGGAATGTCCGGCCGGCATGACCGAAGTCAGGCCATTGCGATGCCAGGCACCGCAATTGCCGGCGCCGAGCATTCTCGACTATCGCCCGCGATCGACGCTGGTGACCACGGAACACCTCAAGCCGCGGGCGAAGTATCCAGCGATCGACTTTCACGGCCATCCCCAGCAGCTGCTGGGTTCCGCCGAGGGACTGGCCAGCCTCAAGGCATCGATGGACAGCCTCAACATCGGGCTCATGATCGCCGCCGAGAACCAGAGCGGGGAGCGCCTGACGCGAACGCTCAACCTGGTGAACGCGTCGCCACTCAAGGGACGAGTCGCGGTCTTCACCGGCATCGACCTCCAGAACGTGGGACCCGGCTGGGCCGAACGCGCGGTGTCACGGCTCGAGGCAGATATCAAGGCAGGCGCGGTGGGCGTGGGCGAGGTGGGGAAAGGTTTCGGCCAGACGATTCGCAAGGCGGATGGCTCACGCCTGCGGCTCGACGACCCGGAGCTGAACCCGATCTGGGAAGCGGCGGCGCGGCTGGGCGTGCCGGTGTTCATCCACACGGCCGATCCGTCGGAGTTCTACGAGACGATCGACTACCATAACGAGCGCTGGCTGGAGCTGGCGCTGTTTCCCGGTCGGCGGGTCGAGGAAGGCTCGGTGCCGCCGTTCGACTCGATCATGGCCGAGCGCGATAACCTGTTCAAGCGAAACCCGAAGACGACGTTCATCGCCGCCCACATGGGGTGGCACGGTTCCGACCTCGCCCGGCTCGGCAAGCTGCTCGACCTGCCTAACGTTTATACCGAGGTGGGAGCGGTACTGTACGACATCGGCCGGCAGCCGCGCGCAGCGCACGACTTCTTCGTGAAGTACCAGGACAAGATCCTGTTCGGGAAGGATTCATTCCAGCCGGGTGAGTATCCGTACTACTGGCGGGTCTTCGAGACGCGGGACGATTACTTCGACTACTACCGGGATTACCACGCGTTCTGGAAACTCTACGGCATCGATCTGCCTGACGAGGTGCTGAAGAAGGTCTACTACAAGAACGCGCTGGCGATTACGAAAGGACTCCCCCAAACGGGTTGGCCGCGGTAAGCCTGGCTGGACAAGAACCCCGCAGTCGCGGAGCAGGCGAAAACAGACGGATGCGGCGACGACAAACACCGGCTCCGTCCCCATTCGCATGTTTCTGCCTGATCCGCGTCCAGGTTCTTGAACGGCGAAGAATCGAGGTGGTGGCGATGCGCTGAGTCAGCCGCGCCACCGTTCACGCGGCACCAGTTGGCCACTGCCGGGCATGCCGATCACCGTCATTTCATTGCCGACGATCTCACCGCGCCGAATCGTGATGACCGGCCATCCGGTAACGGTGCGACCCTCGTACGGCGAGTAGTCCGAGTTCGAAAGGTCGTCCTCAGCACGAACAGTGCGACGCTGTTCCGGATCCCAGATGACCACGTCTGCATCGCTGCCCTCGGCGATGATTCCCTTGCGGGGATGCAGGCCGTACAGCCTGGCCGCATTGGTGCTGGTGGTGGCGACGAATCGCTCGAGCGCGATCCGACGGGTTCGCACGCCTTCCGAGTAGTACATCGGCAGCATGTATTGCAGATTGCTCACGCCCGGACGCACGCGGGAGATCGTCAGCGCCGGATCCAGCTTTTGCGCTCGCGTCCACGGCGCGTGGTCGGTCGCCAGGAAATCGATCGACCCATCGAGTATGCCTGACCACATCGCTTCGACATCCTCGCGCGAGCGAATCGGCGGTTGACCGACATACAGTGGAGCATCCGGGCCGCGCATGACCTCGTCGGTCACGTGCAGATAGAGGGGGCGTGTCTCGACCGTGAACGGCAGGCCACGGCGCCTGACGTCCCGACAGGCGTCGAGCGCGCGCGCACTCGACAAGTGCACGACGTGCATGGGCGCCCTGGTGCTTTCGCATAACGACGCTGCTTGCTGTGTCGCTGCCACTTCGGCGATGACGGGACGGCTCTCGGCGTAGTTAGCGAGCGATGTCCTTCCCGCGGCTGTCAAGCGCCGAACCGCGGCTGCCAGTAGCGCGCCATCTTCGCAGTGCACCAGCGTGACGACACCAGCGTCGCGCGCTGCCTCGAGCACCTCGATGAGCGCCGGCACTTGTGCGCCGAAATCCTCCCACATCATGAACACCTTGATGCTCGGCTGACCGCGTGCGACAAGTCCTGCGAGCAATGGAATCTGCTCACGTCGCGGGGGGACCAGCATCGTGTGCAGGATGAAATCAGCAATGGCCTGCGCTTCGACCAGCGCCACCATGCGATCGAACGCCGCCTCCGGTGCTTCGTCGCGACGTGGCTGGACGAAGGTCCCGATGGTCGTGATTCCGCCTGCGAGTGCCGCGCGCGAACCCGAGGTGAGGTCGTCAACGAATGCCGGCTGGAGGTGCGTATGCGGATCGATACCTCCTGGCATCACGAGCTTGCCACGGGCATCGATCGTCTGCACTCCGGCCGTCGACGCAATGCTGGAGGCGACCTGCACGATGCGGCCGGCGTCGATGCGAACGTCGGCACCGCGAATTCCATCGGCGTTCACGACACGGCCACCGCGGATCAGCAGCCCTCCGCCTTGCGTTGGGCGCCCCGCGTCCGGCATCATCGCGACGCGCATGCCTAACGCGGCAGCCGCGGTCCGCTCGCCGATGACCCGGCAGGCCGCGCGGCGCGTCAATCGCCCAGATGTGATCCCCTTCCTTTGCGGAAAGATGCCGGCCCCATCCGATCGCTCCCGCGGCTTCATTCCTTGGCCTTCTGCCCCATTTCCCGTTCCAGCGACGCCACCCAGTTGAGCGTGATGCCATACCGCGCCACCGTCGGGACGGTGATGGTGGCGGCCGGGCGCGCGCCGCTCTCGGGCATCGCGACGACGAAGCGCTTCCCATCGGGATGAAGATCCCAGTTGGCGTTGCCATCGATGTCACCGATGAACATCACCTCCGGTGTACCGGATACCGAAACCGCGGACCGTTTCTCCACGAGAACCCGGTACAACGTGTCGCTGCCCGAGCCCCCACCGGAGTGCGTATAGAAGAGATATCGCCCATCGCTCGACCATCGTGGGGCCGCACTGGTTCCACGCGAGACGCGCCATTTTCCCTGTGGCACGGGGAAGTCGCGAATCCAGACTTCGGCGGCGCCGGACTCATTCGAGATGAACGCCGCCAGCTTTCCATCTGGTGACACGCGCAGGTCCCGTTCCGCCCATGGTGTCGTCAGGTACGGAGTGGGCTCTCCGTCCCTCGCCGGCGACCACAGTAACAGGTCATGCCCGTCAGGCGCGTCTGTGACCAGCACGATCCGGTCTTCGGACGGCCAGTCCGTCGGCCACTGGTTATAGGGCAGAAGAAGCAGAAGCTGCTCCGGTGCGCTGCCGTTGGCCGGCTTGACGTACAAGTCTCCGCTGGTGGAATCGGTCTTTCTACTGAACACCAGCCGCTTCCCGTCGGGCGACCATATTGGGTCACTGTTATTTCCGCCGAACGTCAGCTGCGTGTTCGTGTTGTCGACAAGATCGAACGTGTACAGGTCTCCTTCGCCGCGCGGGCCTGTTCCTTCGAGGCGATATGCCAACCTCTGTCCATCGGGTGAAAACCGCGGATGCACACGCCGCCCGGGAGGCAAGCGCAGCGTGTCCAACGAGCCTCCGATCGTCCCCAGCAGCATTCGGTTTCCCGATACGCCAAGTCCATTCGTGGACATCCCGCCGACAAGCACGAGAGATCCGTTCCGCGATATGGAAAACGCGCGTGCGTTCGGCGTGGAAGCCGCCCGCTCGGCGAGTTGCAAGGGCTCGCCGATGGTTCGGCGTGAGGCCGGATCGAAGCGGCTCGCGACCAGGGAACCGCGCTCACTGACGTAAACGAGATAGCGCGATTCGACCAGCACCGGGTGCAAAC
>CAMPKM010000088.1 GCA_946887155.1 uncultured Gemmatimonadota bacterium | reverse complement strand
CCCCCCCAATTCACACCCCCACCACGCCAACCGCGATTGCCTCTTGTCTGGTGGGCTCGGAGTTTTGTAAACGAGCCAGCCGGCCGCTCGACGCGTCGAGCACGGCGGGTTCGCCGCCCTTGAGCCTCGTGGTCGCGTCCCGCAGGCCGACGACGGCCGGAATACCTAACGAGCGGGCGAGGATGGCGACGTGCGACGTCCGGGTCCCCGAGTCGGTGGCGATGCCGGCGATGGCGTCCCGGTCGAGCTGGACCGTCAGGCTGGGTGTCAGGTCGTGCGTGACCAGGATCGCGTTGGTCCCCTTGGGGACGTCCACCGGATCATGGTCCGGCAGCTCCATCAGCATCGTCAGGACGCGGATGTGCAGGTCGGTCAGGTCGCCCACGCGCTCGCGCAGCATGGGCGCGGCACTCCGCGCAAACTTCTGGCGCCACTCCAGCATCACGACGTCGAACGCCTTCTCCGCATCGAGGTTCTGGCGGATGTACGACTCGACCTCGTTGATGAGGGCCGAGTCGCCGAGCATGCCGACCTGCACCTCGAAGATGCCGGCCTCCTCCGCGCCGGCATGCTGCTCGGCGCGATCGCGCAACTGTCCGAGGCGGATCACCGCGCGCTGCACCGCCGACTTGAAGCGCGCGATTTCGCCGTCGATCTGGTCGTCGTCGATGATGCGATGTGGAACTTCGGGAACTTCCCACCGCAGCAGGCGCACGGGACCGACGACAATTCCCGGTGAAGCCGGAATCCCGTGCAGGACGCGGTTCACTTGTCGCGCTCCCCGAACTTCGAGGCGACCAGGGCCGCCAGCGCATCCACCGCCTGTTCGGCATCGTCGCCGCTCGCCTTCAGCCAGAGCGTCGTCCCGTACTCCGCCGCCAGCATCATGACGCCCATGATACTCTTGCCGTTCACTTCCATGTCGTCACGGCGGATGGTGACCTCGCTGCGGAACTTCGCTGCCGCCTTGACGATCTCGGCGGCCGGTCGCGCGTGCAGGCCGTTGCGATTCTCGATGCGGACTTCGCGTTCGGAGGTCATTGGATCACCGAGTAGAGAACGAACGCCGTGAGGACACCGATGGAAAGTTTCCATCCTTCAGCGCGTCCGTGAAGGCTGGCGAGCAGGATGGCGCCCGCCAGTACACCAATCAACGTTCCACCGAGCAGGATCTGGCCCGGCCCGATCACGCGCTGCAGCGCCACTGGAAACGCGAACCCCGCCAGGGCGGCGGCCATCTTGCCGAGCCAGGGTTGCGACCGCTGCAGCAGCGGATGGCCTAACGACTGGGCGACGTTCAGCCCGCGACGCCAGCCGGCCTCGAGGCCCCAGATGCGAAGGCCGAGGTGGCCCACGTTGTACAGGATCAGGAATGTCAGCACGGTCGCCAGGGGCGACCCGCCGCTCCCGAACACGACCAGGGCGGCGAACGAACACAGTGGCAGGAAGGTCGCCCAGACCAACCGGTCACCGAGCGCGCCCAACGGGCCGCATAACGCGGTGCGGAATCGCTCGATGCGCTCGGGGGCGGCGCCCTCGAGCTCCGCCCGCGCCAGCGCACCCACGGCCACACTCGCGAGGTAGGGATGGGCGTTGAAATACTGGCTCTCGCGCGCCAGTGCGGCGCGGTATGCCTCGCCGTCCTTCCCGCCCGGCAACCGCCGCAAGGCCGGCTCGACGGAGAAACCGATACCGTTGCCGAGGAGCGTCTCGTAATTCCACGCTCCCTGTACGGCGAGGAGCCGGAAGAACATCGCAACCCGCGTCATGACGGGGAGCGTCGGGGCGACCGGTGCGCTCATGATATGCTCACCACGACGAGGCCGGCGCCCAGGCCGACGGCAAAGAACCAGAGGAACCGCGGCACGGCATGGAACAGCTTCCACGCCGCACCTAACGAGACGGCCCCCGCGACGCCGCCCACCATGGCCCGCGACATCGGCGCACTGCTGCCCCAGGCCTGGAGCGTCAGCACCTGTACCGGGGCGAACGCCATGAGCCCCAGGGCCGTGAGCATGAAGCCACGGGACAGGTCCGCGCCCAGTCCGGCGATCTGGAGTCCGATGACCGTCTGTCGCGATCCGTGCGCGACCGCATCGTGGCGGGATCGCGCCCAGTGCGCGTTCAATTTCCGCAACTGTACCATCGACCACCCGCCGACCCACGCCAGCGCCAGCGCCGCCAGTACCGATGTCGTCAGGCGCCCCGCATCGAAGCCATACGCAGCCTTGGCATACAGCGCGCCCCCGACCACTCCCGCCGAGCCCCATTCAGGATATCGGCTCGCGCCGAAAGGCAGCGTCTCGACCGCAAACAGTTCGAGCGCCGCCCCAACGAGCAAACCCGCCCACGGATCGCCGAGAATGGCGCCCGCCACCGTCGCGCCAACGATCGGGCGGGAAATCATTGACTGCGGAAAGCTGACGGTATCGAGTCCAAACACGGCACCGAGGACCGAGAGGATCATGATGTCGGCCGTGTTCATGATCCGTTTCCGGACAACAGTTCATCCAGCGGAACGGGCCTCGCCGCCGGAACGTCCTGCGCAGTGACCTCGATGTTGCGCGCGGCCAGTGCGCGCAATTGGGCTTCCTCTGCCGACGTCAGGAACACGTACCGCAGGCGCTGCATGCGACCCGGCCGGTGGTGGATGCCGCCCACGTTGACGCGCCGGATGTCATCCGTCGACTCGACCAGCCGTGTCATCGTGTCGATGTCACCAGTGAGGAGCAACCCGCGCCGTTCGTCGTCCTGGTAGCGATCGAGGTTGGCGGCGGCCGCGTCCACGGCATCGAAGTAGATGTCCATGTCCGGCGGCACGCCCATGCGATACAACTCCTGCTCCCAGTCGCTTGATGCCACTTCGTCGTCCACCAGCACGATGAATCGCAGATCCAGGGGCTGTCCCCAACCAACGACCACCTGACCGTGAATCAGCCGGTCGTCGATACGGTACAACTCAAGTGCCACGCGGACCCCCGGTCACCACGAGCGAGGCGCGACCCTTGTCCGCGGCGTGTTCCACAGCATTCACGTCGCCCGACTCGGCGGTGAAGGCAAAGTCGAGAAGCGTCGACAGGTTCACGCCCGTCACGACCTTCAGCATGGGTATTTCCCGCTGGATGCGGCGGGCCGCCATGGTGCAACTGCCGGCCGGCAGGTCGGTGAAGATGACCACCGCCTCGCTCTCGGCGAGTCGCTCGCGAAGCAGTGCTTCCACGCCCTGCGCCGACAGGCCGCGATTGGTGACGCCAATGAAGACGTCGCCACGGCCGGTGATCTGCTCGAGGGCAGACAACATGCCGTCAGCGAAGGTCCCGTGACCGGCGACGATGGCGCGAACGCTACTCATCGTCCTGGCTCAGGTACTGTTTGCTGTCACTCGCTTCGCGCATGCGGCCGATCAGTCGCTGGTTGAATGCTTCCGCCGGATTCTCCCCGTAGTATCGCAGCAGGTGATTCATCGCGATCACCTCGGAGATCACCGTGATGTTTTTCCCGGGATTCAGGTACACCGTGATCTTCGGCAACTCGATGCCAAGAATGGTCATGATCTGCGGCTCGAGACCCGTCCGGTCGACCGGTGAATTCTCTGACCATTCCAGCAGTTGCACCACCACTTCGATCCGTTTCTGCTGGCGCACGGCGCGTATGCCGAAAATGGAACGGACATCGATCAGGCCAACGCCGCGGATCTCCATGAAGTGACGCTGCAGTTCGTGTCCGCGCCCGATGACGATGTCGTTCCCGCGCCGGAAACAGATCACCAGGTCGTCGGCGACCAGCCGATGACCGCGTTCCACCAGGTCGAGAACGCACTCCGACTTGCCGATCCCGCTGGCGCCGGTGAACAGGACGCCAACGCCGAAGACGTCCGCCAGTGAACCGTGCAATGTGCTGCTCGGCGCAAACAGTTCCTCCATCACCGGCTTGAGACGCCGGTACACTTCCGCCGTCTTCATCGGCGATCGATGGACTGGCACACCGGCCGCCTGCGCCAGCTCCACCAGTGGAGGAACCGCTTCGAGTCCCTTGGTGATGAAGATGCAGGGAATCGGGAACGCGAAGAATTGCGCGAGAATCCGGCGTCGTTCGGCTTCACCGAGCGTGCTGAGATAGGTGATCTCCGTTTCGCCCATCATCTGTACGCGCTCGGCGATGAACCGGCCGACGTAGCCCGCGAGCGCGAGGCCGGGACTGGAAACGTCGGGGTTCTCGATCTCCCGGTTCTTGCCATCCGAGCCGGCCAGTTGCTCCAGCTGCAACGGCTCCTTGAGACGCTCGATCAGTCTGCCGACGGTAACCGCCACGCGTGTCGTGCCTCGCTTGTCAGGTGCGGACCGGACGGCGCGCACGCCGCATCGTCAGCCGGCCCATGCGGCGCAACTGGGCTTCGAGGTGCGCCAGGGCGGCTGCCAGGGCCGGTCCGTAGTAGCGGCCCGTTCCTTCAGCCACCAGGCGACGCCCGCGGGTCTGCAGCTCGAGCTCCACCCGACGCATCCGTCCGTCTTCCTCGAACCGGTTGAAGCCCGACGCCGGCCGCGTTAGGCGCTGGCCGTGCTTGTGGAGGGACCGGGCGGCATTCTGCCGGACCCGTTCCGGAACCGTGGCGTGGTGCGACTGAAAGACGATGTCCACCGATGCTACCCTCCACCCGCGATCACTGCGTTCAGGTGACGCGCCGTTTCCGACGCGGCCCGCTCCCACGTGAAGGTCAGGGCGAATTCCCTGCCCTTCGCGCCGAGTTGTTCCGCCAACGACCGGTTCGACGCCAATCGCTGCATTGCGCTGGAAATGCCGTCCACGTCACCATGGCGCACGAGGTAACCCGTCTCCCCATGAAGCACCGACTCCCGGATGCCCGGAGAGTCCGACGCGATCACCGCGGTCCCGCAGGCGGCAGCTTCCAGGTTGGTGATTCCCCAGCCCTCCTTGGGTGACGTGAAGACCAGGGCCCAGGCGCGGCGCAGGAGCCGGAGCTTGTCAGCCTCGCTGATTCGCCCAAGAAACTTGACGCGATCACCGAGGTCAAGCGAGGTCGCGAGTCGCTCGAGTTCCGGTCGATAATCGCCTGCGCCGGCGACTTCGAGCGTGGCGCCTGGGATGTTCGCCCTGGCAAATCCCCGCAACACGAGGTCGACCGCCTTGTAGCGCTTGAGGCGGCCGAGGTAGGCAAAAACCGGGGAGGGGGCCCGTGCACTCGCGTCCGGTGTGAATCGCTTCGAGTCGATCCCGCAATAAATGACCTCGATCCGCGACCGGTCGATGCCCCGCGCCACGAGGTCATCGGCGGTGCTTTCGGAAATCGCCTCGAACGGCACCTTCCGGTAGACCCAGGGGATCGGCCGCTCCGCGAGCCAGACCGCTGCCGCGACCGGAAAAGGGAGTTCCTCGAAAACGGTCGAGCCAAACAGGTGTGGGACGACCGCCACGACGGGGACGTTCCCCCAGCGCGGCGTATGGAGCGGCATCTTGTTGATGTCCTCGACGAGCACGTCGACCGGCCGCTGTGCGAAATGCTCCCGGTAACCGCCCCGGGCGAGCAGCCGGAACGTGTTCCGCGTCCCGACGCGCGTGACTTCTATCCCGTCGAGCACTGCACGAGGCGGACAACCAGGCCAGCCACCGCACAGCAGGCTCACTTCGTGACCCTGCGCCGCCAGGCGGCCGAAGATCTCGTGCAGGTGGATCTCGGCGCCGCCGGCTTGCGGGTTCTCGCGGTCCTGCCAGTTCACAACGAGGATCCGCAATCAGATCCTCCCGAGTTTTCTCGCCAGGGCATCGAGCACGCCATTCACGAATCGCGCGCTCGCGTCCGTCCCAAATCGTTCGGCGAGATGAATCGCTTCCTTGATGACCGTGCGCGCCGGCGTGTTGCCGATGTGAAATTCGGCGGCCGCGAGTCTCAATACCGAGCGGTCGATGGCACTCAGTCGCTCGAGTCGCCAGTTCGTCGTTATGGAAGCGAGGTCGGCGTCGATCTGCGGCAGCTCCTCGTCGGCCTTTCGAAGGATTGGTCCGGCAAAGCTGCGTTCGTCGGGACCGACGGCGAGATCGGTGAACAATCGTTCACCGACGTGAATCAGGCCGCCATCGGGGACGAGGTCCCACGCGTACAACGCCTGCAACGCGCGGGCGCGCGCTCGCCGGCGGACGCGGATTTCATGCGCTGTCAGCGGCATCCAGACGGTCGAGCAAATCAATCATTTCGAGCGCGGCCAACGCAGAGTCCCAGCCCTTGTTGCCATGATCACCGCCGGCGCGCGCCAGCGCCTGCTCGGTGGTATCGCACGTCAGGACGCCCAGCGCGACCGGCGTCTCGAACTCGCCCGCCGCCTGTTGGAGCGCGCGCGCGCACTCGCCGGCGACGTAGTCGAAGTGGGGCGTTTCACCCCGTATGACGGCGCCGAGGGCCACGACCGCATCGTAGCGGTCCAGGGTCAACAGGCGCCTGACGACGATGCCGAGCTCCCATGCGCCGGGGACCCACACGACGTCGATATCGTCGAGTGACGCGCCGTGCCTGACGAGCGCATCCATCGCGCCTTCCACGAGCTTCTGCGTAACGTCTTCGTTGAACCGGCTGACGGCGACCGCGATCTTTCGCCCCACCCCGTGCGGGGACCCGCTGAATTCGGCCATTCAGGTCGACAACAGGTGGCCAAGCTTGTCGCGCTTGGTATCGAGATACCCGGCGTTTTCGTCGGTGGCCGGGGCCGCCAGATGCTCGCGACCGACCACTTCCAGCCCGTAACCGCCGAGGCCAACGAGCTTCTTCGGATTATTCGTCAACACGCGAATACGCCTAACGCCAAGGTCGAGGAGGATCTGCGCGCCGATACCGTAGTTCCGGAGGTCGGGCGCGAAGCCGAGCTTTTCGTTGGCCTCGACGGTGTCGTGTCCGGCATCCTGCAGTTCGTACGCCTTGAGCTTGTTGAGCAGACCGATGCCGCGGCCTTCCTGGTCGAGGTACACGATCACGCCGCGACCCTCGGCCACGATGACTTCCATTGCCTTGTGGAGTTGCCACCCGCAATCGCAGCGGCGCGAGTGGAAAACGTCGCCCGTCAGGCACTTCGAGTGCATGCGAACGAGAACGCTGTCGGCGCTGCCCAGGTCTCCGTAGGTGATGGCGACATGTTCGCGATCGTCGACGTCGTTGCGATAGCCGTACACCTTCCAGTCCGCGCCGCCGATGTCCGTGGGCAGCCGCGCCTCGGCGACGCGGTGCACCAGCCGCTCGGTGGAGAGGCGATAGGCCACCAGGTCAGCGACCGTGATGAACGTGAGGTTGTGCGTTGCCGCATAACGATCGAGTCCGTCGCGGCGCATGGCGTGGCCGTCGTCGTCGAGTATCTCGCAGACGACACCGGCCGGCGTGAGCCCCGCCAGGCGGCACAGGTCGATGGCGGCCTCGGTGTGTCCCACGCGTTGCAGGACGCCACCAGCTCTGGCGCGGAGGGGATGGATGTGGCCGGGGGTCCGTATCTCGGCGGGCCCCTTGGTCGGATCGGCAACGACACGAATGGATGCGGCACGATCCGAAGCGCTGATGCCCGTCGTGACGCCGTATTGCGGACCGGCATCGACGCTCACCGTAAACGCGGTCCGGAATTCGTCCGTGTTCTCCCGCGCCTGGAGCGAAAGGCCGAGCGCCGAAACGCGCGATGGTTCGAGCGCGACACAGATCATGCCTTTCGCACGCAGCATGAAATTGACCATGTCGGTGGTCACCAACGCCGCCGCGCAGATAAGGTCGCCCTCGTTTTCGCGGGACTCGTCGTCCGCGACCACGACGAACTTGCCGTCGCGGATGTCCCTGATCGCCTGTTCAACCGTGCCGAACGCCATGCATGAATCCTAGTTGGGGCGAGCCCCTTGCAGCCAGCAGGAAGCCCTCCCGGAGGGCCGTTCAGGGGGCTTGATACGGTGTGAGCAGCCCCTGGACATATTTGCCGATGATGTCCGCCTCGAGGTGGACGCGGTCTCCCGGGGCAAGGCGGCCTAACGTCGTGTGCCGCCCGGTGTACTCGATCACGGATACCTGCAGCAAACCGGGCGCCGGCAGGGCGTTGACCGTCAGGCTGACGCCATCCACGGTGATCGAGCCGCGGGGGACGAGCAACCGCTCGACGTCCGGTGGCACGTTGATATCGATCAGGAGCGCGCTTTCGTGCCGGACGGCGCTCCTCACCAGGCCAACCGCGTCGACATGACCCTGTACCAGGTGCCCGCCGAGCCGGTCGCCTGCCCGGACCGAGCGTTCCAGGTTCACCGTTGTGCCCACTGACCAGTCACCGAGCGTCGTCCGGCCGAGCGTCGTCGAGACAGCAGCCACGGTGAACGAGGTGCCACTGATGGAGCGGACCGTCAGGCAGGCGCCATTCAGCGCAATGCTCTCGCCCATCTCAAGGTCGGACCACGGCCCGGAAACGCTGAACTCACGACCAGCATCGGTGTCGGCGACGCGCTGGATCGTTCCCACGGCCTCAACGATCCCGGTAAACATCAGCGACGCTCCGGCGCGAGCACCAGCATGCGATCATCACCGATGGGTTCCGCGGAAATCTGTCGCGAGCGCCGGATTACTTCCTCCAGCTTCGCCGGTGTGCCGAGGGCAGGTAGCGCGCCCGACCCGAGTTCAACCGGCGACTCGAAAATTACGAGTCGATCGACGACCCCGGCGTCGACCAGCGATGACGCCAGCGATGCGCCGCCTTCGACCAGCAACGATTGCACGCCTCGTTTCTTCAGCTCGCGCAGGGCGCCGGTCAGGTCCGCCTGCGCGACGTCCACGCCCAATGCGCGCAGCCGGGTGGCATGTGCCTCGTCAGGCGCTTCCGCGAAAACGAGCACGGGCGCCTGGTCGACACCCTGTGCGAGCCGGGAGTCCAACGGCAGCCGCCCCGCTCGCGAGAACACGACACGCAACGGACGAATGCGCGGAGGCTCGGCATCCCGCACCGTGAGCAGCGGATCGTCCGCCAGCACCGTCTTCATCCCCACGGCAATGGCGTCGGACCCAGCGCGCATGTGATGAACGCGCCGCCGCGCCGCCTCGCCCGTCAACCACCGCGGAGAAACGGGGTCAGACGCCATTTCAGAGAAAACGGGGTCAGACGCCCTTTACGTCCGGGTAGGCGGAAATGGCGTCTGACCCCGTTTCTGAAATGGCGTCTGACCCCGTTTCGCCGCTGCTATGGCGCCGTCCTTCGACACGGCCAGCTTCAGCGTGACCCACGGCCGGTCGGAATGGAATGCATGAAGGAATGCGGCGATGAGCTCCGACGACTCGGCTTCGAGAACACCGTCCGAGACCTCGATGCCGGCGGCGCGCAGTTTCTCCACGCCGCCGCCGGCCGCCGGATTGGGAT
>CAMPKM010000087.1 GCA_946887155.1 uncultured Gemmatimonadota bacterium | reverse complement strand
GGTCGCTGAACAGGGCGGCGAGACCACCGGCCGCCAGCGGGACGGCCGCAACCGGGCGGTCGCCGATCCACTCGCCCGAGGGCGGCGCGCCAAGGAATGTCCGGAATTGCGTGTTGAGGTTCGTGAGTCGCGCATCGACGGCGGTGTGCAGTGCGCTGCCGCTGACCGGCACGTAGTGGCTGCCCACCGCGGTCTGCGTGCCATAGACGGTTGCGAGCGCGCTGGAGACTTCGGTCGCCGCCTGTACGAGCGCCATCGCGCCCGTGCGATCGGCGTTGATGGCTGCGCACGTGGGGTCGCTGCTGCCGGTACAGCGCGTCAATTCGCTGCTGAGCGTCGACGAAGCATTCCCGAGCGCGCTGGTGACCAGGTCATTCTGCTGCCGGGCGCCGGCGATTTCCCGGGCCGGATTGAAGCCGATGGTTCCGCCAATGCCGTTCGGGTTCACGTTCGCGAGCACGTGGACCCGATTCTTCACATAGGGAATGAGCACCTGGAGTCCCAGCTTCGACGTCAGGCCATACTCCAGGGAGATGGGTGTCGTGGTTTGCGTGACGTCGACGTGGGTCTCGAGCGACCCGAGCGTCAGCGGTGGTGCAGGGTTGCCGGTGAGCGTCGACAGGGCGGGTGACAAGCCTCCGACAAACGGGAGAACGCCCGCGCCGAGGCTGTCGAGCGTGAGGTCGGTACCTAACGCCTCACGCGAACTGTCGAAACGCGAAAAGCGCTCCTTCCACTGCTCGAAGCGGAGCGTGATACCGGCGCGCAATCGGCCCCGCGGGGCGATGGTCGCGTCTTCCCACGGACCGACGACCCGTTGCGCACTCGCGTCCGGTGGCACGAGCACGTGCAACGCCAGTGCGATCACGGGCAATCGTCCCGCGCGGGACACCAACCGCAGCGCGCGGCGCGTCTTCGATCCGTTGTACTTCGGAAGCGGCACGGTAACTTGCGTTGTCCGATGGCTGGTGCAGACCGCGCCGGTGCGTCGCGCGACCGCGTACGAAACTAACGGCATGATCTCGTCAACGCCGATTCCTCCTGTACCATGGCAGATCACGGGCAACCACTGGGTGGCCGTGCCCTGCATCCATCCCGCCGACGGCGGCATCCATGCGCTCGGCGTCCTGCACCGAGGGTCGCGCTCCGCCGTCGAGTTCGCGGGCAGCGCCGACTTCGAGTCCGGCCGCGGTCCGGCCCTGGCGCGTCCGGTGCTACAGATGGGTGGCGAACCGGTTCCGCTCGGTGAGGGGGCGCTCGCGTGGGAGCGCGTGTCTGGCTGGATTCCCACGTTCACGTCGACGGTCGGGGACATGGTGATTCGCGCCACGATCTTTGCCCCGTACGGCCGCGACGCCGACACGGCGGGCCTGGTCTACGCGATCGCCGTCGAGAACCGCGGTCCTCGCGAAGCGCGCCTCACGATCGGTCTCGAGGGCGAGCTTGGGCACCGGCAACTCCGTGTCCGCACGCCACGCGCGTTCGAAGATCATCATGTCGTCCGGCGGGGCGACTCCAGCGCTGTCATCCTCGAAGGGAGCGCGTTGCCCGGCCTGGTTGCGCTGGCGATCGCCGCCGACGGCGATGCGGTCGTCACCACCGCCGCCGAGGGCCCGGCTCGTTATGCGGTCACGCGGCAGGTGCGTGCCCCCGCCGGCGGACACGCGGAGACCGCCTTTTACCTCGCGGTCGGTCCGGAAGGAGACGGCGCCGAGGCCACGACCGCGGTCATGCGGCGACGCGGGTGGCGTTCGCTGCTCGTGGCGACGCGCGACGCGATCCGGTCCCTGGAACAATCGACCGGGAACGAGGGGGTAGACGGGCTGCTCAACCGCAACCTGCTGCTCGCCTATTTCTTTGGCGTTGGTCGCGCACTCGACGACGCCCATTTCTATCTCGTGCGCAGTCGCGCACCGTGGCACGGACGGGGCGTCACCGCGCGAGAGTGGGAAGCGCTCACCTGGACGATACCGGCCGTGCAACTCGCCGACGCGCCGCTTGCGCGCGAACTGTTGCTGCGCGCCTGCGAGCTCCACGGTTACGCGCCAGGGAGCGGCGTCCGGTACTTCGACGGCACCCTGTTCGAGCCGGGCTTCTGCATCGAGGGGGCCGCGTCATACGCGCTGGCGACGGACCGGTACATCCGGGAGACGGGAGACGACCAGATCGTCGAGGAACCGATTCTCGCCGACGCATTGTATGCGTCGAGCGAAGACATCGGCGCGCGCCGCCACGACCAAGTCCCGTTGTACTCGACCGAGGTCACTCCCTCAGGTCAACCTGCCGCCTTTCCGTTCACGCTGCACGGGAACGCGGTCGTCGCGCAGGCGCTGGATGTCTTCCGCCGTACGCTCGACGAGGAAACGGCGCGTGAGGTGCAGGAACCGGAGGCGGTGCGCGCGGCCCTCCGGCGGCAGTTCATCTCGGAACGCGACGGCAAGCCGCACTTCGTGTCGGCTATCAACCTGTCCGGCGAAGCCGTTGCCGATGACGATCCGCTCGTGTCCGTCCTGTGGTTGCCGCTGTATGACATGGTGGATCGCAGCGACTCGGCGTATCGCCGTACCGTCCGGTCGCTCGACCTCGAACCGAAGTTTCTCGTCCAGCAGTGCGCGCGGCTGATGGGTCCGGACGCGAGGGAAGTCCTGCAGTGGTTGCGGCGCGCGCCGCTCCACCTGGGACTGGCCGCCGAGGAAGTGGATGCAACCGGCCGGGCCACGGCCAACGGCACGGATGCAGCGTTAGGCGGCCTCCTGGCGTATTCGGTGTGGTACGCGGTCCATGCGCTCGGGGTTACTCCCTGAGTGGTCGCGGCGGTGATCCGCTCGAATCAAACCAATTCACTCCGCATCCGTGCACGCCCGCCGTCCTCCGCGCCGTCCCTGTGCAGGGGGTACCGAGATCATCGCTGTTCGATCAGACTTTGTCAGACGTGGCGGGGGTGGCGAAATGGTAGACGCGGGGGACTTAAAATCCCCTCCGGGCAACCGGGTGCGGGTTCGAGTCCCGCCCCTCGCATTTTCAGGACAAAGCGCCGAGCGCACCAGACAATTGTTCACCATCAGGATTCGGTCGATTCGCCAACCACAAGGGCCACCGGCGCCGATGCGCTGATGTCAGAGTTTTACTCTCTCCGCCGAAACGCCATCACCGACCTCTCGGCGTTCTTCGGCTTCCTCATCGGCTTTCTGGGTTCGTCGCCGATTGCATGGCCGTACCTCCAGGTCGGATTCCAGACGCAGGAGATCGTCAAGGGATTCACCTGGTTCATCGGCATCACGTTTGGTGCCGGCGTATTGGTCGGCATCTTCGGTCTCGGTGTCGGCCGGGTGATCGGATGGGTGTGGGAGAATGCACACAAGCTGGTGCGCAAGGCAAAAGGGCAGGAGTTTGCGCTCGCACCGGCGGGAACCACCGTACACCTGCCGCCCACGATATTGCCCGCTCAGGCACGAGCGAGCGAGGCAAACCTGGATCAATCGGCCATTCGTTATGCGCAGGGCGTCGACGCACAGCAGTTGTCGGAATTGCTCGCGCGCGCCAGTGCCGACGTTCCCGATCCTACGCGATTGCGACAGGCGATGATGCTCACCACGAATCACGGCGCTTGGGATGGCAACCGTCTCGTTGGCGCGCTCCGGGTGCTGAGCGACGGCTACGAGTGGTCGGTCGTGACCGACATCATCGTGGATCCCGCGTATCGACGGCGCGGCATCGGGCGGGAACTGATGCGTCGCGCCGCCGCGCAGGCGTCAGGCAGATTTGCCGTTGCGCAGATCCCGCCAGGAACCGAGGGATTCTTCCGGCGGCTCGATACGCTGCCTGCCTACGACGGGTTTGTGCGTGGAGCAAAGTCCCGGCTGCAGTAGCCGGGGCGTCAGGGTCGCACCGTAACCTTGACCGTCTTCCTCACGTTGTCATCGAGCACCGCTCCAACCAATAGCGGCTCGGCGAAGAATGGACCGTCACCGGTTTTTCCATGCTGAAGGCGCATGTTCAGGAGAACCATTCGCGTCTCGTGCGCCAGGAAATAGCGCGGCAGTCCGCCAGCGCCAACGAAGGCGCACAGATCGGCTGATCGATTGGGATCCGCGGCGCTCACTACGACCACCCCCGCTTCGCATTTCGCGCTGTTCCAACCCCGAAAGTCGGCATAGCCGTTCCGGTCCGTCGTGTTCCGCACTTTCAGCACGAACGCAATGTTGTCATCGTACCGCGCAAGCGACGGAACGCGGGGAAAGATTTCGACGTCGATGTCGAACTGGCTGATCCTGATCGGAACGGGATCTGGGGGAGCTACCTGCCTGGGGCAATCGCGCCCGCACAGGACGACGTCGCCGCAACGCCGCAGGAAGTAGTCGTCGGAGTGGGACCCGTCCTGGAGCACGGCGTGCAGCATTTCATGCCTGACGAGTTCGTCGGTCTCCAGGTCCCGGCTCAGCGCGATCTTGTTGCCATCGGCGTACCACATCGCATACGCCACTCTGCCCTCGAAGGTGATCTCGCCGAACGGTGCCTTGAACCACGTCACGTCGTCGAATCGGCCCCGCCGTCCGCTGCAATCCTCCAGCACTTCCCACCACACACGCCACTGCGCGGGCGGAACAAACAGTGCCGCCGAATCCGGAAACTCCGAATCCCACAGGCTGCAGGCGGAAACAACCAGGCAACACGAGGCGAGAACAGCACGACTCCACTTCACCCAGGCAATGTCTCGCGGCGCGCGCGAGTAACCAAGCCGCAGAACGACGCATCCAGAAGAAACGCGCGGTTTCGCCGCGATCCACACCAGCCGAAACGAAAGAGAGCAGGGGTCTGACCCGACCCCTGCTCCCCGCTCGCACTGTTCAACTCTTCTGTTTGTTCAACTCTTCAACTCATTGAGCGATTCCCTTCACGACCGGATACTTGATCCCGAGCTGCTCGAGATAGGTCCTGAACTTCGTCGGGTCGTAATAGAACTTCCGCATCTCGTCCCGGTACTTCGCCATGATCTCGGCGTTCAACCAGATCGCCGGCTTGTCGTTAGGTCCCAGGAACGACTGGTACTTCGTTTCCTTCGTCTGGACATCCCGGAAGTACGACCACGCATCGCTCACGACTTTCGGGGTCAGCAGGATGTCGAGCAGCGTCATCGCCTGCACCTTGGCGCCGGCCACGCCTCCCTTGTGCGCGATCGGCGTCGCCATCGCGATCCCGTTCGCCCAGTTGTGGCCCGGCAATCCCGGGATGTTCGACGGGTAGCGCAGCGTGACCGTCGGCATGTTCCACGAAATGTCACCGATGTCGTCCGATCCGCCGCCCATGCGCGTGGATTCATTCACCGGGCCGCCCAGGGGGTCAATCTCCGTTGCCAGCCCGACCTCCCGGGAGCCGAGCTCTTTCTGGATGCCCTTCGCCAGCGTCACGTCGGCCGCATCCCACTTGGGCAGCCCGACCTTCTTGATGTTCTCATACGTCGTCTCGGCGATGGTCTTGTTGAAGTGCCCTGACCATGCCGAACCGATGATGTTGATCGAGTCCACCTGCGTGTCGGTCATCAGCGCCGCACCCTCCGCCATCTTCTTGGCCGCCTCGAACATCGCCACCGTCCGCGGATAATCGCGTTCGCGGAAGTAGAACCAGATCGATGCCGTCTGCGGCACCACGTTAGGCTGGTCACCGCCGTCCGGAATCACGTAATGCGATCGCTGCGGCAACTCGAGGTGCTCGCGCTTCATTTCCCACGCGTTCGCCATCAGCATCACCGCGTCGAGCGCCGACTTGCCACGCCACGGGGCGCCGGCCGAGTGAGCCGTCTGGCCGCGGAACTTGAACAGCACCGAGATGAGCGCGTTCGAACCGGACTGGCCCCACGACACGCCCAGGTTGTTGCCGACGTGCGTGAACAGGTTGACGTCCGTGTCCTTGAAGATTCCCGCCCGGACATAGTGCGCCTTGGTCGCCACCGTCTCCTCCGCGACACCGGGCCAGAGCATCAGCGTCCCGGGAATCCGGTCGCGTTCCATGATCTCCTTCACCACCAGCGCCGCGGCGATGTTCACCGCCTGGCCGGAGTTGTGGCCTTCGCCGTGACCCGGCGCCATGCCAACGATCGGGTCGCGGTAGCCCACGCCCGGCTTCTGGTTCGACTGCGGAATGCCGTCGATGTCAGAACCCAGCGCGATCACCGGCTTGCCCGAGCCAAACGTCGCCGTCCAGGCGGTCGGGATGCCCGCGATCCCGCGCTCGATCTTGAATCCATTCTTTTCCAGGAGACCCGTCAGGTACTTGGACGTCTCGAACTCCTGCATGCCAAGCTCACCAAAGGAGAAGACCTGGTCGATGATCTCCTGGATGAGTTTCGCGCGCTGTTCGATCTTGGCGACAGCCTCGGTCTTCAGTCGTTCGAGCCTGGCATCCTGCGCACCGCCAACCGTGGCGGCGAGCAACGACGCGGTCGTAACACGAAGCAACAATGTTTTCATGGGATCACCATCAAACGTTAAGGGACTCGGCAACACATCAAACTGTAGCGTGCTCCGCCGGTGCGCGACCCGGAATTACCATGGCTCCCGGGAGCTGAACAGGTCATCAACGGTGACGGGCTCCGGAAGCGGCGCGGCTTCTCCCGCCGACAGGCCGTTTCGGCGAACGTGGCCCGGGCCGGCGCCGTCGGCACACCGTTGTGGTGACGCTTGTCGGGCTCGACTGCGGCCGTACTGCTTTCAGCCACCGCGACACCGAGATTCATCACGACCGGCACGAAGGTGCGCGGCGGTTCCAGGCGGGATGCCCTGGTCCGGTCACGCGCACAGACGCAGAAACAGCTCGACGCCAGGTCGATCAGGATTCTTTCGTCGCCGATCGTTCGGCTGACCGCGTCCACGGTGATCGGTGCGGCTTCGATCAGTCGGATGTCCTGCAATGCCAGCCATTCGGCAGCCGGTGCGCCACCGGGCAGGGACGCATAACGAGCGCGCTCGGGCGGAAGCTGGCCGTCGAAATGCCGAGGTTGCATCGCGGCGTCGACCCCGGCCTCCACAAACCGCGCGAACAATTGCTCGGGCGACAGGTGGGCATCGATCTCGCCCGCATCCGCACCTGGGCATCCGCCAACGTACGTGACCTCGACCGAGCGTGGTTGAAGCGCGGCCCTCAGGTAACGGGCGCAGGCCACTGGCGGCGACAAGGTCCGGATCACGTGAGTGCTCACCGGCTTCGTGCGAAGCTGCTCGTTGACCAGAGGGCAGCTCGCGATGACCGTCGCGCCCGGGTCGCGTTCGGCGACGCGTGATCCAACCCATGTGGCGATCAGTTCTTCGCCCCACGAAACCGGAATCACGAAGTCGAATCCGATGTTCTGGCATGCGCGCCAGAGCTGAACAGGCTCCACGGGCCCCGCCGCCAGCATGGCGTCGGTGCCGAGCATTGCGACCTGCAACGGCAAAAGGCGGTCCTCAGACATCAGGGTAACGCTGGATGCATCCGATTCTACTTTCCAGTCCTTGCGGTTGCTCCTTTTGCTCGCCCGTTGCAGTCCTCAGCATCGGCACTGAACACGGACGACGACCACGAAAGCAGCACGTTCGATTACGTTTGTCGCCATGGTCGACGTTGTCGCACTGGCCGCTGAGTTACTGGCCATTGAATCGTCTTCCGGCAACGAAGGCCGGATCGTGGATTTCGTGTCGCGCTGGCTCATTTCGCGCGGCTGGAACGTGACCGTTCAGGAAGTTTCGGATCGTCGCGGTAACATATGGGCGTCGCGTGCCGGCGGAGGTGTCACGCTCTCGACGCACCTCGACACGGTACCCCCGTTTGTTCCACCCAGGCTCGATGGCGCCCGCCTCTACGGTCGCGGTGCTTCCGATGCAAAAGGCATCGCGGCGGCCATGCTGGTGGCCGCCGATGCGCTGGCCAGCGACGGAGAGGACCGCGTCGATCTCCTGTTCGTGGTTGGCGAAGAGAAGAATTCCGACGGCGCGCGCGCCGCGAACCGGCTTCCGGCGACGAGCAGATTCCTGGTCAATGGAGAGCCCACCGAAAGCAAGCTCGCCAGCGGCGCAAAGGGTTCACTCCGGGTCAAGCTCATTACACGAGGCAAGGAAGCCCACTCTGCCTATCCCGAGCTCGGCAAGTCCGCTATCGAGCCGATGCTCGACATTCTGCCCGGGTTGCCCGACCTCGTGCTTCCCGGCGACGACCGCCTGGGCAAGGGATCGGTCAACATCGGTGTGATCCGCGGCGGTACTGAGGCGAACATCATTCCCGGCTCGTGTGAAGTCGAACTGATGTTCCGCCTGACGGGCGACGTTGCGGTCGTCAAGAAGCTCGTTGAAAAGTGGGTGGCCGGCCGCGCCGAAATCATCTGGGGCTCCACGATTCCCGCACAGTTCTTCCACACGCTTCCCGGGTTTGACACCGCACCAATGTCGTACACGTCCGACATTCCGCTCCTCGATCGATGGGGCACGCCGCTGCTGTTCGGGCCAGGATCGATTCACGTCGCGCATACCGCCGACGAGCACATCGACGTGAATGAACTGCGTGCGGCGGTCGACGCGTACCAGCGTATCGTACGGAGTCTCCTCGCATGACTTCGCCAGCACGTACCGGTCATCGCTGGCCCGTCGCCATTCTTGGCGCGACCGGCGCCGTGGGCCAGACGTTCATCCGGCAGCTCGCCGGCCACCCCTGGTTCGAGATCGCCGAACTCGCGGCCTCTGACCGGTCCGCCGGCAAGCCGTACGCCGAAGCGTGCCGTTGGCTCGAGGGCGCATTGCCGCCGGAACTGGCAACTCGAGTGGTCGTGCGTTGTGATCCGGCCGACGTAAAGTCGCCGCTGGTCTTCTCGGCGCTCGATAGCGGTGTGGCGGGTGACGTGGAACAGGCTTTTGCCAAGGCCGGTCGGCTCGTGCTCAGCAACGCGAAGAACCATCGCATGGACGTGGACGTGCCGCTGGTCATTCCCGAGGTCAACGCGCCGCACCTTGGTCTGCTCGAAACACAACGGAGTCGTCGCCAATGGAGCGGCGGCATCGTGACCAATGCCAATTGCGCGGCCACCGCGGCAGCAATGGCGATGGCCCCGTTGCACGAGGCGTTTGGCATTGCGAAGGCGATGGTCTTCACCATGCAAGCGGTATCCGGTGCCGGATATCCTGGCGTTCCGTCGCTCGATATCCTGGGCAACGTGATCCCGTTCATCGGCGAAGAAGAGCCCAAGGTCGAGCGCGAGCTGGCCAAGATGCTCGGCGCGTTGGAAGACGGGGCCGTACGCACCGCCGCGCTGACCATCAGCGCCCACACCAATCGGGTTCCGACCGAACACGGTCACCTGGTCTGTCTTTCGCTCGGGTTCGACCGTCGCGTTTCGCCTGACGAGGCACTGGAGGCGATGTGCTCATGGCGCGGGCATCCCGACGCCCGCG
>CAMPKM010000086.1 GCA_946887155.1 uncultured Gemmatimonadota bacterium | reverse complement strand
AGGGTCATCCTCGTCACTGGCGCGGGATCGGGCATCGGAAAAGCGACGGCGATCCTGCTCGCCAAGCTCGGCGCCCGGGTGGGCCTGGTCGGCCTCGATACCGAAGCGTTAGGCGCTACCGCCCTCCTCACCGGTGATGCCGGCCTGGTGCTCGCCGCCGACATCTCGGACGAAGCCGCCATACGGGGAGCCTGCGAGCGCCTTGCCGAAACCTTCGGCACCATCGACGGCGTGTTCGCGAACGCCGGCATCAACGGCGTGTGGGCGCCCATCGAGGAACTGGACATCGAAGAATGGCGACGGACGATCGACGTCAACCTGACCGGGACGTTCCTCACCATCAAGCACGCGATGCCCTGGCTCAGGCAGAAGGGAGGCGCCGTGGTCATCACGTCTTCGGTCAATGGCACGCGCATCTTCTCCAACGTCGGCGCGACGGCGTACTCGTGCACGAAGGCGGCGCAGGTCGCGATGGCCAAGATGCTCGCGCTGGAACTGGCCGGTGCGCGTATCCGCGTGAACGCGGTCTGCCCCGGCAAGATCAGCACGCAGATCGAAGCGAGCACCGACCGGCAGGATCTCGAGACCTTCAGCAAGATGGTGACGTATCCCTCGGGCAGCATCCCGCTCACCGGCGGGCGGCCGGGCCGGGCCGAAGACGTCGCGGAGCTTGTGACCTTCCTGTTGAGTGATGCCGCTGCCCACATCACCGGCACGGAGGTCTGGATCGATGGGGCGGAATCCCTGCTGGTTGGATAGCGCCTCACTCACTCAGCCAACTGCACCAGATAGAACACCGCGAACGCCAGGAAAAACACCCCTGCTGCGCCGGTCACCAGCCATGCCTGACGAGATGGCTGCAGCGCCGCCGGCAGCGTCGTCAGGTTGAGGTACAGGATCAACGCCGTCACGACCGGTATGTGCGCCGCCTCTATCGCGCCGGAAATCTTGAGCAGCCTCACAGGATCCCCGAACGCGAAGATCACGGCGATGGGCACCAGCGTGACCCATCCAATCACGAAGAATCGCCGCAGAAACTCGGCGTTGCCGAATCGCTTCGATGACCTGATGCGGGGACTGAGAAGCCGAGCGCCACTCGCGAACATCCTGCCGAACCCGTCCTGGTCCGACAGCAGCGTGTCAAAAAACCCGATGAACACGCCGGTCACCATCATCCAGAAACCGGCGCGCCCCCACACGCCACTCAGCAGGGTACCGAGCACCGAGGCCATTTCCTCCTCCGCGGGAAGAAGGCCGCGGGGCCGGAGGAGTTCGGTGCCGAGGACGAGAAACGCCAGCGTGATGATCAGCGCGCCCACGACGGCTACTGTGGTGTCGAAGGTCATCTGGCTGATCCACCCGCGGAGTTTCCGTATCGCCTCCTTGTCGAGAGAACGTGGTGGGACAGGGTCAGTCGAGGCCGCCGCGCCGTACTTCCTCGCGGTGATCCAGAACGAATACCACATGAGACCCGCGGCGCCCGACAGCATGTACCCGAGCCAGGGCAGCACTTCGCCATAATCCACACCGGCCGGGAGCCGGGGTACGAGTCCGTCGGCCATTTGAGGGAGCGATGGCCTCGTGGAAATGGCGGCCGACATCGCCATCACGGCCAGCAGCACGGCAAAGATGCGCGACGCGAGTTCGACCCCCGCATAACGACCAATGACGACCATCGCCGCCGAGGAGAGGAGGCACACGACCGCCCAGAGCCAGTGCGGACCGGGCAGCGCGACGATCAGCGCCGTCGCCGATGCACTGGCGAACCCCGCGATGGAGACGGCTGCCACCGCGAGCTGTGGGACGATGATGAGCCAGATCGCCCAGTTCCCCGGTCCGGGCAACTCGCTGAATCCATCCAGAACCGAACGCCCCGCGCAGACTGCATACCGACCGATTTCACGGTTGATGAACCACTTCAGGGTGACCGCGGCGACAAGTGCCCACAACAGCGCGTAGCCGTATTGTGACCCGATTCGCGGCGTGAAAAGCAATTCGCCCGAACCGGCGGCGGACACCATCCAGAGGAACCCGGGCCCCAGCCACCGAACCCGCTGCCACCCGCGCGGAGGTTCCTCGATCCGCGCAGCGGTCATGCGCTGACATGACTCGGCTGCGAGCGGCTGTTCTCCGCGGGCCACTGGAGCGTGCGCGCCGATGCGGGGACGTCGAGCCCGGCATACGAAAACGGACCGTTGGGAAACATCGGCAGGTTGTGCCACTGCTCGATGAGCGTCCGATACGCCTCGCCCACCGGCCGGATCTTCCGGTCGAGGTCGAACAGGCCTAACGCGTTCACCCGGCCGTTGTTCTCGCGAAGCGCCGTATCCCAGTCGACCTGGTCGGTCAGGCTGTACCAGGTCATGCCACACACCGGTACGCCGTCGTGGCGCAATCGCTGGATGTTCGCCCACGTCTTCCACAGCCAGCGCGTGGAGTCCGGCTCCTTCAGGTTGGTCTCCGTGTGCATCACCGGCAGGTTGTAGCGCCGGTAGTAGTCCTGCGTCAGCACGTAGTACCCGAACACGTCACCGGCAAAGATGCGTTCACGCGGGTTGATCAGGAGGTGCTCATTCGCCGTGTAGTAGTCGTTCCCGAGGATGCAGTGCTCGCGCAGGTTGTGCTCCATGAAGAACAGGTACTCTTTCTCGGTCATGCCGTTGTCGAGGAGGTACGCGTACATCGACGAGTTGACGCGTATGCCGTAGTTGAGGTCGAGCGAGAGGAACCGGCGGTCGTTGAGCATCTCGCATTCGTCGATATACTCGGGCTTACCCGGGTGCGTGTACTCGGATGACTCACTCTGGATGAAGATCGCGTCGGGCCGTACCGCGAGGATTTCGAGCATCCCCAGCACATTCGCGCGGACGAGGTGCTTCAGCGCGGTGACGAATCCGCGTTCCGTCGTCAGGCGCTCGTTCCACCAGCCATACGATCCGCTGAACTCGGCCGCGATATACATCTCGTTCACCGGCGTGTAGAGCATCACCCACGGATAGCGCTCGGCGAAGGCCCGCGCGTACGTCGCGAACAAAGCCGGAAAGTCCGGGTTCTGGAAGTCGCCGATCCAGTCCGGCACACCGAAGTGGCACAGGTCGATGATCGGGATCATTCCCGACTCTTGCAGCACCGGCATGACTTCGTCCAGCCAGGACCAGTCGAACTGGTCGGGACCGGTGTGGATCGAGAACCAGGGCGGACCGTACCGGAGCACGCGCACGCCAACCTGCCTGGCGATCTCGAAGTCTTCGCGCCACCGCTCGTAGTGCCCGCACTTGGCCAGTTCGTCCTGTCGAATTCGCTGGCCCTTCCATTCAATGGTCGGGTAACTGCACTCGATCCCGGTTGCAAAGAGAAAACGCTGGGTCGCCGGATTCAGCAGCTTGCGAGGTTGTTGATAACGCATGGATGCACCAGAGGTCGTGGTCGATTGCCCGTGTCGCACCGGCGAGGGTCCGCTGTGGCATCCACGGGAAGAGTCCCTTTACTGGATGGACATCCCCAACGGGCATTTGTTCCAGTATTCTGCGCGCGATGGCTCGTACGCGCGCGTGTTCGAGGGACCGGTACTCGGCGCGGCGACCCTGCAATTCGACGGAGCACTGCTGCTTCTCGGCGTGCACGGCGCTGTCATTCGCTGGCATGAGGGACGAGCGACTCCGCTCATGCGTGTCGACGCGGTCCGCGGGACGCGGTTCAACGACGCGATCGCCGATGGCACCGGCCGGATCCTCAGCGGCACGATGCCGTTCACGGGCCGCCCCAGTACACTGTACGCCATCGAGCGCGATGGTACCTCGCGCGTCGTGGTCGATCGACTCGGCCAGTCGAACGGCATGGCGTTAGGCAGCGACGGGCGCACGTTATACCATGCCGACACCAGGGCCCGGATGGTACGCGCATGGGAATACGACGTGGACATTGGTGAAATCGGGTCTTCGCGCATCGTCGCCAGCTTCACCGACGGGGACGCGGCACCCGATGGAATGGCGATGGACGCAGAGGGGGGCCTGTGGGTTGCGCTCTGGGGCGGAGGGTGTGTCGTCCGCCTCGACGATGCCGGCGCCATATCGGCTCGCATCGATGTGCCCACGCGGTTGACGTCGAGCGTCGCATTCGGTGGCGCTGATCTTGGCGACCTCTACATCACCACCGCCGGTGGCGACGATCGTGCGGCAAACGGTAGCCTGGCTGGTTCCTTGTTCATCACGCGGCCGGGTATCGTCGGACTGCCTCGTCACTGCAGTGCCCTTGCGCCCTCACGCTGAAGATCTGGCCGAAATCCGATCTTTCGCAGGGCGCCTCCGGACGTGAATTTTGCGAGGCAGCAAGATCATCCAAAGACATTCCTCTCTTTTATCGGAGACGTTCATGTCGACCTGGCGCCTTCTCTCGGCCGGATCGTTCGTCGCCCTCAGCCTGGGACTCGGCTCTGCGGCGCCTGCACAGGACAGCAACGCCGGCTCGATCGAAGCGGCGCGCGCACTGCTGGCGAATGAAGCCTACGTCAGGCCGCCGGACGTCATCGCAAAACTGGTGACGGCGCCCCGACACCTGAGCGTATCGCTGACGCAGCCGAGTCCCGATCGAAAGTACTTCATCAAGGAACAGAGCAACGGTCTTCCGACGGTGAGTGCGTTTGGTAAACCGCACCTCTATTTCGGCGGCTTGCAGGTGGACCCGGCCGCGAATCGCTCACGAACCCTGACGACGCGCGGTGCGGTTGCACTGTCATTGATCGACGCGGCGACGGGAACGAGCACGAACATCGATGTCCCCAAGGGAGCGACCATCAGCTCGACCTCATGGTCGCCCGATGGGAAACAGATCGCCTACGTGGCGAACTTCGAGACGGCGAGTCACGTGTTCGTGGCCGACGTCGCGACAAGAAAGTCGACGCAGGTCACGAAGACGCCGTTGCTCGCGACGCTCGTCACGAGCGTGGACTGGACCGCCGATGGAACAGGCATCATCGCGGTGCTCGTGCCCGAACCGCGGGCAGCGCAGCCGGTGAAGCCGGTCGTTGCGACCGGACCTCGCGTCCAGCTCTGGACCGATGGCAAGCCGTCGCCGCAGCGAAACTTCTACAGCCTGCTCGAGGAGCCGTACGACGGGGACCTGATGGAGTGGTACGTGACCGGCCAACTGGCGGTCATCGATGTGAAGACGAAAGCCGCGCGAAAAGTCGGCCTGCCGGCGATGATCCGGTCGGTGGATATGTCGCCGAACGGCGAATACCTCCGCGTCGTGACGATGCAGAAGCCGTTCTCGTACATCGTCCAGTATTCCTCGTTCGGCGTGAATGACGAGATCTGGGACCGCGGCGGAAAGGTCGTGGCGACCATCGAAAAGCGTCCGCTCCGCGAAGCACCGAATGACGACGTTGATGACGACGATGCGGGCGAGCGCCGGAGTCTGGCGTGGATACCGGATGGATCCGGGATGGTCTATATCGTCTCGGACAGACCGGCGCGCGGCGACTCAGCGGCGGCGCCACCTGCCGCGGGACGCACCGGTGGGCGCGGTGGTTCGGGTGCCGGCAACAACCGGCCGGATCGAGTCATCAAGTGGTACGCACCATTCGGGCCCGGCGACACGACGACACTGTACCGGCACACCGGTCCGCTGAGTGGCGTGGCCTTCACCGATGACGGCAAAATGCTTTTCGGTGCGGGCACGGCCGGCGGACAGGGTGAGATCTTTGCGCTGCGCCTGGACAACCCGACGCACAAATACACCATCGTGCGGCAGCGCGGCTATACCCCGTCGTTAGGTGGCCGGGGCGGACGTGGCGGGGGCCGCGGCGGCGCCGGCGATTCGCTGTCGTTCTACAACAACCCGGGCGCGCTCCTCACCCGGCGCGGAGCGGCGGGCGGGCAGGTCGTCATGCTGAGCTCCGACAGCGCGGTGTTCCTCAGCGGCACGCAGTACTTCCGCGACTTCCTCCAGAACGCGCCCCGGGCATTCGTCGACAAGGTCGACCTGCGCACCGGCAACAAGACACGCCTGTTCCAGTCCGCGACCGACGCCGTGGAAACGGTCGCCGCGCCGCTCGACGACGACTTCTCGAAGGCGATCGTCGTGCGCGAGTCGAAGGCCGAGGTCGCGAACTCGTATTTGCGCGACATGAAAGCCGGGACCATGACGCGCCTGACGAACAACACCGACGTGACGCCGGAGTTCACGCAGGCCATCCGGAAGCGCGTCGTGGTGACCCGGCCCGACGGCATCACGTTCGTCGTGCGCGTCACCTTGCCGGCAGACTACCGCGAGGGCACGCGATTGCCGGCGATGTTCTGGCTCTATCCCTACGAATACACGAGCCAGGCCGAATACGACCGCACGCTGCGCACGGAGAACGTGAATCGATTCCCGACCGGAGGGACGCGCACGATCGAGTACCTCGCGACCCAGGGTTACGCGGTGGCGAACTTCGACCCGCCGATCATGGGTGAAAGCGGCCGCATGAACGACAACTACGTGTCGGACCTTCGCATGAACCTGTACGCGGTCATCGATGAACTCGACCGGCAGGGCTGGATCGATCGCAACCGGCTGGGCATCGGCGGCCACAGTTACGGTGCATTCACGACCGCCAACGCACTGGTGCACACGCCGTTCTTCAAGGCGGGCATCGCCGGCGATGGCATGTACAACCGCACCCTGACGCCTAACGGCTTCCAGAGCGAGCGGCGGGACCTCTGGGATGGGCAGTCGACCTATCTCGAGGTGTCGCCCATGCTCTACGTCGACCAGATGCAGGGCGCCCTCCTCATGTACCACGGCATGGAGGACCAGAACGTCGGCACGACGCTGATCAGTTCGATCCGCATGATGCAGGCGCTACGCGGCCAGGGCAAAGTCTCGGCGCTGTACATGTACCCGTACGAGGACCACGGCCCGGCGACGGAAGAGACGCTGCTCGACCTCTGGGGACGCTGGACAGCCTGGCTCGACATCTACGTGAAGAACGCCGGGAAAACACCGACGAAAGTGGTGCAGTAGCAGCGGCAGAAACGGGGTCAGACGCTGTTTCGATCCCAGAAACGGGGTCAGACGCTGTTTTGATCCCGTTATCTGCGGCGACGGGCCGTGACCAGGACTTCGACGTTATCGTTGCGTGGGTTCACGAAGTCCAGCACGACTCGGCCTTCGCTGTCCAGCCTCATCGTCGCCGGGATCGAGCTGTTGGTCAGGTACCAGCCCGCCGGAAGGACCATCGAGTTCGCCGGCCGCCCGAAGCCACGATCCCAGACCAGTTCGTCGCCATTCAGCACGTAGCGATTCGGGTCGGTATACGTCTCCCTGATGCGGAGGCGCATGGACTGACCCTGTTTCACCGCCGGAAACCGGATGACGACGACTTCGCTTTCCGGAGTCACCGCCTCGCCGATATCGATCCCGGCGGCCGTGATCGCCGTACCCTTGAGCGTCTCCACCTGCAGCTGTTCGCCGGTGTCGAGTGACGTCGCCGACGGGTTCGAAGCCCTGCTCCCGCCGCGCACGATGTTCACGTAGCGATCGATGCCGGGACGGGATTCGGTGTAGTCGTGGTAGAGGTCGAACGCATGCGTTTCCGGTTGCTGCAGGAAGTACACAATTTCCCGGTCCTGCCGTGCCCGTTCGGAGAGACGGCCATTCCGGCCGGCACCGGCCGCGGGCGGCGCCGCCTGGGCCCCAAGCGTACTCGTGATCGTGAGCGCGGCATACACGATGGCGACAGGTCTCATCGCAGCCTCCGTCCCTTGACGACATACGGTACCGACCCCGTCCCGATGTTGATGAAGCTCACCTGGATCCGGCCGTCCGCTTCCTGGCGTACCTGCGATGGATAGTTGACGCTCGTCAGCTCGAATCCCGCCGGCAGCACCACCGAGTTCTTCCGGATGCCTAACGGGCGCGTGAACACCAGTGTATCGCCGCCGGCGATGTAGGAGGTCGCATCTTCATAGGTCTTGTCGATGAGGATGCGCTGCTCGCCGCCCTGGGGCACCGGCCGTGACAGGTGCACCATGATGTACTCGGAGGTCGAGTCGGCTCCGCGAACGCCGCCGCTGCGCGCCACGTTCCCCTTCACGACTTCCCAGCGAAGCGGCTGGCCGGTCGCCCGATCGAATACCGATTCGTCGGTCGCGATACTGCCGCGGCGGATCGGGTTGAAGTACTTCGTCGCTCCCGCCGTTGTCGCCGTGACTTCGTAGATGATCCTGAACTTCGCGCTGCCTGGAGCGAGCAACTCGTAACGCGTGTAATGATCCGCGTCCGTCTGGGCGGCGACCTGCGCCGCAACCGGGATGGACAGGCAAGGCAGAAGGCAAAGCGCGAATCGCAGGGTGCAGAACCGGAGAGTCATGAGACCGCCCGTTGAGGGTCGATTGTGACTCTACATTCTGCACCCTGCGATCAGCACCCTGCAATCGGTCACGCGTTCGCCTGTGACTTCCGGTAGATCCAGAGCACCAGCATCGCACCAAGAACGGATGCGATCAGTCCCGCCCCTTCACCCGGAGTGTACCAGCCGAGGATGCGGCCAAGGAATCCGGCAACCACAGCGCCGGCGATGCCCAGAAGCATCGTCATGAACCAGCCGCCCTTGTCGGGGCCAGGCATGATCCACTTTGCGAGTGCACCGGCCAGCAACCCGATAAGACACATCCAGATCAGTCCCATGCTTCTCAACCTCCAGGTGGTGGTCAGACTGCAGTACCAGTCATCGACCGACTGGCTTCAGCGAGAAGGCCTGCAGGGTTGCCCCTGCGCCGGACCCGGTCGCAATAACGACGAACTGGGTTCCATTACGAGTCCTGTACGTCATGGGATTCGCATACGCGCGCTGGCCCAGCTCGGCAGACCATCGCACGCCTCCATCCCGGGTGTCCACAGCGTAAAGCGTGCTCCCGCCGCCGCTCAGGAATACCAGCCCGCCACGGGTCACCATGGCGCCCGGTGCGCCGGCTACGCCCAGCATCGGCGGTAGCGCAACGCCCTTGAGGGCCGGGTGCGCTCGAATCTCCGGCGAATCGCCGATCGGAACCTGCCACCTGAACGCCCCCGTCGCCATGTCGATGGCCGTGAGGGTCCCGTACGGGGGCTTGTTCAATGGAAGGGCTGGACCTCGCTCGCCATCAGGTCCGGGCATCCGCACGCTGACCGATGAATTGCCAAGGTCTGGTGCGTAGTCGAAGTCGACCGTGTCCGATGGAGCATCACGCTTCATGATGCGCCACACAACCGGCTGGTTGGTCGCCTTCACGAACAATGTGTTCGATTCGGGATCATACGCGGCGCCGCCCCAGCCGACGCCGCCGATGGAACCTGGCATCGTTATGGTGCCCTGCATCGACGGCGGCGTGTACAACGGACCGATGCGGTAACGCGACGCAACCGCGCGAGCCGGCTACGACGGTGTGTACGTCGACAATTTCGAAG